>NZ_JAAGOU010000015.1:0-109251 GCF_010500775.1 Salipiger sp. PrR002 | reverse complement strand
GGCCGTCGCTCTAGCCGCCCTCGTCATCTACTGGTTATGAATCCTGACCCTAGACTCGTTCGGCACGGCCAACCTTGCCGCCACCCTCGTCGGCAACGCTTGCCAATTCAAAACACCTCTCCTAACTTGTTCTCGCGCGGTTCTTTTTGACCAACGCAACGCATATGAATTTTTAAATATATTTCTTCAGGAGTCCTCCGTTCCGGCGGCGGCAAGATTGTACAAACCGGAGTTTTCATGCGTCTGCGACTTTTTACCGATCCTGAATATGCCTCCCCCGTGAATCGAATGCACTGCGCCATGCTGATCCCCTTCCTCGGCAACGAGGAAGCGACGTTCTGGACCGAAGGCACCAACGTCTTCGGCGCATACAAGACCAATGGTCAGGGCTATTTCGACCTCGTGGACACCATGGAAGAGGCGCAATTTGCCGTGCTGCCCAGCACGTGGCACCGCTATCTTGCCGATGGCACCACCGAGATCGCCCTGCGGTTCGCCCAGAAAGCGGCTGATGCAGGCAAGCAGATCATCGTCTTTCACGAGCGCGACTACGACTACAAATTTCCCGCGCCCAACGCGTTGCTGTTCACTCCGACGGTTGAGGAGGATCGCCGTCCGAACGAGTTCGGCCTTCCCGCTTGGGTCCCCGATCACATGAACGGACCGGCACCACTTCGTGAAAAGCAGGAAAGCCCGTCGATCGGCTTTTGCGGCCATGTCATGAGGCCCCGCGCCAAGACCCGGGCGGTCCAGTTCGCCCGCACCTCCCTCCCTCGGCTGTCCGAGCGCCGGATGGGCGGCTATTCGGCCTCGCTGCGCAAGAGTTTCCGCCACAAGTTCCTGCGCGCAAAAGCTGTGCAGACGCTTCTCGACACGCCGGGGATCGACACGCAGTTCCTGTTGCGCGGCGACTTCTTCGCCGGTGCCGACAAGAAAGCCAGCGCAGACGCCAAAACCGAGGCGCGACAGAGCGCGCTGGAGGTCTTTCTCGGCAATCTGCGCGACTGCGACTATAGCCTCTGCGTCCGCGGCATCGGCAATTACTCCCTGCGCTTTTACGAGATCATGGCAGCCGGGCGACCGCCGCTTTTCTTCGATACCGGATGCGTGCTGCCCTACGACGGGTTGATCGACTGGCACAAAGAACTCATCTGGGTGCCCGAAGATCAGCACGACCGCGCGGGTGAGATCCTTCTGGCCCATCACCGCGGCCTCAGCGACGAGGCTTTCGTCGATCAGCAAAAGCGGGTGCGCGAAGTCTGGGAGGAGTGGCTGTCGCCTGACGGGTTCTTCCGCAATTTCTACCGCCACTTTCAGCCCAACTGAGGCCCCGCTGAGGACTGAAAGGATGCGCATGGAGCCCCTGTAGCGCGAGGCTCCATGCGGTTTTGCAGGCCCGTGCGCCGGATCTCAGGCCTTGGCGGCCAGCCCCCCGGCACGGATTTCGCTGAGCGTGCGATAGGGGGTCAGCGCCTCGGCGGCGATCTCCAACTCCAGAACGGCCCCATGCGGCGCGGCGCGCGCGCGCTCGAAGGCGGCGGCGAAGTCTTCGGTGCTGCTCACCCGCTCGCCATGCAGGCCGTAGGCCCGCCCGAGCGCCGCGAAATCGGGATTGACGATCGAGGTGCCGCTGACCCGCTCGGGGAATTCGCGCTCTTGATGGGCGCGGATCGTCCCATAGGTGCCGTTGTTGAGCACCAGTACGATCACCGCGGCCCCGGCCTGACGGGCCGCCGAAAGCTCTTGGCCGGTCATCTGGAAATCGCCGTCCCCGGCAAAGCAGATCACCGTGGACTCGGGCCGCGCCAGTTTAGCCGCCACCGCCGCAGGCACACCGTAGCCCATAGCCCCGGACTGCGGCGACAGCATCCGCATCCCCGGACGGAACCTGAAGAAGCGGGTCGGCCAGACGGTGAAATTGCCCGCGCCGTTGGTCAGCACCAGATCGGTCCCCAAGACCTCGCGCATGTGGCGGCAGACCGCCACCATATCGACCGGTCCGGGCTGCGCCGGTGCCTTGTCGATGAAGGCGAGATAGGCCGCGCGCGCCTCGGACCGCCAAGCCGTCCATTTGCCCGAAACATGCGCGGGCAGCGCCTGCACGAAACGTCCGGGATCGGCATGAATACCCAGAACCGGCTGATAAACCTTGCCAATCTCGCGGTCAGACCCGTGCACATGAATGATCTTCTGGCGCGGCTCGGGCACCTCGAGCAGCGTGTAGCCATCGGTCATATTCTCGCCAAAGCGCGTCCCCAGCGCGAGGATCACATCGGCGTCCCGCAGCAGCGCCTTGACCCCGGCGGTCATCCCCACGCCTGCATCGCCGCAGAAGCAGGGCGAGGCGCTGTCGACCTGATCCTGATAGCGGAAAGAGGTGATGATCGGGATGTCGGAGGCCTCGGCAAAGCCCTGCAGCGCGGCGCGCGAGGGACCATCCCAATGCGCGCCCCCAAGCACGATGAGCGGCCGCTGCGCCTGTTGCAGCAGCGAGATGGTTTCGGCCATCGCATCCGCCGAAGGCTCGGCAGGGTAGACCTTGGCCGGGCCGCTCAGCGCGGGCGTGTCGGTTTGCGCCATGAGCACATCCTCGGGCAGCGCCACGACCACCGGACCGGGGCGCCCGGTGGTCGCCGTGATCCATGCGCGGGAGAGAATTTCGGGAATACGTTCAACCTGTTCGATCTCGGTCGCCCATTTCGCCATCGGGCCAAAGACCGCGCGATAGTCCAATTCCTGAAACGCCTCGCGCTCCTTCATGTCGGTCGCCACCTGCCCCACCAGCAGGATCATCGGCACGCTGTCCTGCATCGCCGTATGCACCCCGATCGAGGCGTTTGTCGCGCCGGGACCACGGGTGACCATGCAGATGCCCGGGCTGCCGGTAAGCTTGCCATGCGCCGCCGCCATGAAGGCGGCACCCCCCTCCTGTCGGCAGAGCACGAAATCGAGCTTGCCGCCGGTGTCATGCATCGCGTCGAGCACCGCCAGATAGCTCTCCCCCGGCACCCCGAAGGCGCGTGTCGCCCCCAGTGCCATCAGGCACTCCACCACCAGTTCTCCACCGTTCCGCGTCATCATCCCGCTCCCTGCCAGGCTGTGTTTGGGGATTTGTGCGCTCCCGGCCCGACGGATGCAAGCACGGCCCCGCACAAAGCCGCTGAACCAGTTTCCCCGCGCGCCAGAACGCTTTGTTAAGACCCGACCTGTAGTTCTCGATCCTGTTCAGGGGCCTGTGCGGGCACCGGCAGGCCGTGCATCGGGGCAGCCCCCCCTTGCCGCATTGCACGCGCGATACCGGCTCGCACGGGCCCTTGGGCAAAGCTTTGGTGATCAGGCTGCGGGCGGCCCAGGCGCTCCCGTGGGAAAGGACCGAATTCGCGATGACAGAGCTTCACAGCCACGTGCTCGACCCTGCGCGCAACCGCAATGGCGAGGACCCGCTTGTCCCCTTCCTGCTCGGGGCGCGCCATGCTCCGGTCTCGATCTCCGTCCGCGATGTCCTGCGGCTCGATGCGCACCGGCTGCAGATCCTGCTCGTGGCGCAGAAGCAATGGGCGGCGGAAACCCTGCCCTTCTCGCTGACCGAGATCACCGAATCTTTCCGCTCCGGGCTGGAACGGCTCGGTCTCTCTCCCGGCCATTTCGATCCGCCGGGGCGCCGCGCTGGCTCCGCCAGCGCCGAAACCACCACTTCCGATTTCGCCGAAACTTCCACCATGGCCAGCCCGACCGGCAAGGAGGCAGAGCAATGACGACAAAGGTCCTTGCGATCGACGACTCCCGCACGATCCGCAACTTGCTGCGCGTCTCGCTCGAAGGCGCGGGCTTCGAGTTCCATTCGGCCTGCGACGGCGTCGAAGGGGTCGAACAATTCTCCGAAGTCGAGCCCGACGTGGTGATCACCGACATCAACATGCCCAATCTCGACGGGTTCGGGGTGATCGAAGAGCTGCGCAACGGCCCTAACCGCACCACCGTCCCGATCATCGTGCTGACCACCGAAAGCGGTGCCGATCTCAAGGCGCGGGCGCGCAGCGCAGGAGCGACCGGCTGGATCGTGAAACCTTTCGACGATGCGTCGTTGGTGTCGGTTTTGCGCCGGCTCACCGGGCATATGGCGTAGGAGCAAGACAATGTCGGGAAATTCGATCCGCGATACGTTCTTCGAGGAATGCGAGGAACTGCTCGAAGCGCTGGTGGAAGGGCTCTCCTCCATGGAGCAGGACCCGGACGACATGGATGTGGTCAACGCCGTCTTCCGCGCCGTGCACTCAATCAAGGGCGGCGCCGGGGCCTTCGCCCTCGACCGGTTGGTCAGCTTTGCACACACCTTCGAGACGGTGATGGACAAGGTCCGCAGCCACGAACTCAAGGTCACCGAAGAGCTGATGCATCTCTTCCACCGCTCTGGCGATCAGCTTGCCGATCTGGTCGAGGCAGCGCGCGACGAGCGCGAACCCAATGCCGAGTCCGAGGCCACGATCCTCAAGGAGTTGGACAGCTACCTCGGCGAGGCGGACAAGGATGACTGCTTCAGCTTCGATGCCCTGACCCTCGCATTCGACGCAGCTCCGCTAGACCTTGCCGAGCCGTCCGAGACCGAACCGGACGCCGAGAGCGAAGGCGCGGCCCTGCGCCGCTTTCGGATTCATTTCAAGCCAACGCCGGCCCTCTACGCCAATGGCCATGAGCCGTTGCTGCTCTTTGACGCGCTGGCAGAGCTTGGCGAGGTACAGGTCACGGCGGACCTCTCGGGCCTGCCCGAATTCGATGCCTTCGATCCCAATGGCGCGGTGATGTCCTGGACCATTCTGCTCGAAACCGCAGAGCCCGAGACCGTGCTCCACGAAATTTTCGAGTTTGTGGAATCCCTATGCGATCTCGACATCCGCGAGACCGACGGCGAAATGCCCGACACCCCCACCCCGGCCCAGCCCAGCGCGCCGTCAGAGGCTGGCTCGGCAGCTCCTCCGCCCGCGCTGGATGCCCGCAGCATTCCCGCTGACGCCCCCGAAGCACGGCTGGCCGAGGCGCGCGGCGAAGCGCGCGGACCAAGGCCCACGCTGCGGGTAGACCTCGAACGCGTCGACCGGCTCATCAACACGGTCGGCGAGCTGATCATCAATCAGGCAATGATCTCCCAGCGCATCGAAGAACTGGAACTGCCAGCGGTGGCACATCTGACCAACGAGCTGGAAGCCTACAAGCTGCTGGCCCGTGACATTCAGGAAGGGGTGATGGCGATCCGAGCGCAGCCGGTGAAACCGCTCTTTCAGCGCATGTCGCGCATCGTGCGCGAGGCAGCAGAGGCAACAGGCAAGAAAGCCCGGCTTGTGACCGTCGGCGATTCCACCGAAGTCGATAAAACGGTGATCGAAAGGCTTGCCGACCCGCTCACGCATATGGTGCGAAACGCGGTTGATCACGGGCTGGAAAAGGCCGACCGACGTGCAGAGGCGGGCAAAGAAGCAGTGGGCACCATCCGGCTCTCTGCGTCGCACCGTTCGGGCAGCGTCTTCATAGAAATCGCCGACGATGGCGCAGGGCTCAATCGCGCCCGGATCCTGGAAAAGGCGATCGAGAAAGGGCTGATCGCGCCCGAGGCGGAATTGTCCGAAGCAGAAATCGACAATCTCCTCTTCCTGCCCGGCTTCTCCACCGCCAGCGAGGTTTCGAACCTCTCGGGGCGCGGCGTCGGAATGGATGTGGTGAAAAACGCGGTCGCCGCGCTCGGCGGACGGGTCTCAATCGCCTCCACGCCTGGCGCGGGCACCACATTCACCATCGTTCTTCCCCTCACTTTGGCGGTGATGGACGGCTTCGTGATCTCCGTCGCGGATCAGACGATGGTCATCCCAATCGCCTCGATCATCGAAACCATCCGCCCAAGCCAGCGCGACTTGCACGCTGTCGGGACCAAAGGCGTGGTGATCTTGGTGCGTGGCGCCTATGTGCCTGTGGTCGATGTTGCATTTAACCTCGGTCTCGCAGCCACGCGAAAGGCCGCGGGAGAAGGGGTACTCCTGCTTGTCAGCACTGAAAGCCAAGGCCTCACCGCGCTGAGGGTCGAGGCCATCCACGACCAGCGGCAGGTCGTCATAAAGAGCCTTGAGAGCAACTACGCCGCGATCCCCGGCGTTTCGGCCGCGACGATCCTCGGCGACGGCAAGATCGCCCTGATCCTCGACCCTGAGGAAGTCGTCAAATTGCAGCCCGCCGCACCCTATTTCCCCGCGATCACCCCCCCGAAACTGGAGCTTCGCCATGCTTGACGCCGACGAGGGACCGACCGAGACGCAGTTCGAATTCATCACATTTTCTGCTGGAAACCAGAGTTTCTGCCTCGAGATCATGCAAATCCGCGAGATCCGCCGCTGGACCCCGGTCACCAAACTGCCGCACACACCGGACGATGTGCTCGGCGTGATGAACCTGCGCGGAGCGGTCATACCGATCTTTGACCTTTCCGCCCGCTTCGGGCTTGGCGAGACTCCGGACAATGAACGCAACGTTGTCATCGTCGCAGCGGCCGGGGGCACTACAATTGGCCTTCTGGTGGAATCTGTTTCCGAGATTCTGTCCGTAGCGAAGTCGTCAATTCAAGAAACTCCGGACATGAAGTCCGACGCGGCGCGCCAAGCAATTCTCGGCGTGATTTCCGTCGGCGAAACCATGGTGCGCGTGGTCAATCTTGACGCAGTCCTCGACCAAGACGGGGGGGGTGCCGCATGAGCCTGGCCGCTACTGCCGAAATGCCTGAGGAGTTTTCGTTCTCCGACGCCGACTTCGAAGCGCTCGCACGCCTGGCACGGGCGGAATTCGGCCTCAGTCTTGCTGCCAGCAAGAAGCCGCTTGTCTATTCCCGCCTCGCTCGACGCCTTCGGGCCCGCAGCCTTTCATCCTTTCATGACTACATGAAGCTTGTTGATTGCGCCGATGAGGTCGATGAGCGGCTCGAACTCGTCTCTGCGCTCACCACCAATGTCACCAGCTTTTTTCGCGAAAAACATCATTTCGACACGCTACGCGACGTTCTGATGCCTGAACTCGCCAAACAGCGCCGGGTCAGAATCTGGTCGGCGGGCTGCTCCTCCGGCCCAGAACCGTTTTCGATTGCCATGACACTGCTCGACGGGTTTTCTTCGCTGCCCCCGGATTTGCGAATCCTTGCCACGGACATAGACCCCGCGATCCTTCGGCGCGCGCGGCGCGGCCGCTATCCACGAGAAGACTGTTCCGCTGTTCCCCCACCGTTTCAAAGCCGCTGGCTATCCCCCGCATCCGGCGAGCCAGAGCATGTGGAAGTTAGTCAGGATTTGAAGCGGATAATTAGCTTCGCCGAGCTCAACCTCATCTGTGACTGGCCTTTCAAAGGACCTTTCGATGCGATCTTCTGCCGCAACGTTGCGATCTATTTCGACCAGGATACCCAACAAAGGCTCTGGACCCGCTTTTCCGCCATGTTGCGGGCAGGAGGATTCCTGTTCATCGGCCACTCAGAACGCCTTTCCGGACCCGCCGCGCATGAGTTCGCAACCGCTGGCGTCACCACCTACCGCAAGCGCGTCCTGCCCGTCTCGGCACAGCCGACCTAGGAGGAGAAGATGAGTTTAAAGGATTCGCTGCGCATCATGGTTGTCGACGATATGGCGACCAGCCGCGGCCTCATCACCCAAGCCCTCGATGAAATTGGGATCAGCAATTACATCACCGAAAATGACGGCAGTAAGGCGCTTGCCCGCCTCGCGGCCAGCCCCGTTCACTTGGTCCTCTCCGATTTCAACATGCCGAATATGGATGGGCTCGCCCTGCTCAAGGCAGTGCGCCAGAATCGCGCTACACAGAAGATCGGGTTCATCCTGGTGACCGGAAAGCCGACACCAGACATGGTCACACAGGCCAAACAACTGGGGCTCAACAATATGATAAAAAAGCCCTTCACCTCCTTGGCAATGAAGCAATGCATCGAAAGTGTGGTGGGGCGCCTCTGACGATGACCAGCATCAGCGCTTCTCTTACCGCCCATGAGGCGACTTGGCTTCTATCTCGAGAGATCCGCCGTCTCCAGCAGCGACTTGAGCGGCTCGAGCATGGGATGGAGCATCTCTACTCCGACAGTGCCGATGCGCGGCTCGGCTCTGTCGCGATCACGGCTTTCCAGGAACTCGATGTGCTTGCGCAATCGACCGAGGCGCTGGCCGGATATGTGGAACGGCTTGCCCGGCAGCTTGATGGAGAGGTCGCGCTGGACCTGCAAGAAGCACTGAGCCGAATTCCGCTCCGCGAGCTTGCCGCGCGACTTGGCGGCGCGAAGAACGAAACCTTGAAACCCAATGCCCCGGAAATGTTCTGATGCGCCCGGTCAGCGCAGCAAAGCACGGCGAAATGCAACAGCGAGCGCTGCCGGACGCTTTACAGCGACCCGCCAAAGACCGGAACGCTGGCAAGTGGGAGGGCGGCGGCAACATGCTGGCCGCAGCGTCGTGAGCCCGGCCCTGCACCAGCATTTGGCTCCCCAGCGAAAGCCCGAGCCAATACGCGACCTTCGACGAGGGAGGTGCAAAGTAGCGCCTTGGGGATCAGCCCTAAGCAAAAAACGGTGGACGCATGTGCATGTGATCGGGTGCTAGCGCCCGCCATTCAAGGCCATGGAGGCCGCATTTGATGTCGAAGATATCCTTGATTCTCGCCCACACCGATCTGGCGCTGCGCCGGCAAATCGCGGCGGGGCTGCGCGGCTCAGAAGCTGTTCACCTGATCGCCGAGACCCATGATTTGATGACGACCTACACCGCCGTCGAAGAACGGGAACCTATGGCAGTGCTCATCGGTGAAAGTCTCGCCATGCAGCCCGAATTCGAAGTCATGCGCGCCCTCTTTGCAGCGCTCGATGTGCGATGGCTGGTGATCAAGGCACGCAGCGCGCCCCGTCCCGGCGCACCTGCGAGCCCTTGGGACAAGAGATCAGACCTCTTTGCCATCGACCCCGGTATTCTGCCCGAGCAATTGACCGCGGAACTGCGCACGCTAACGCGCACCACACGCCGACGCGGACCGCCCGCGGCTCCGCCTCCCCTCGCCACAGCGGGACCGAGGGGCAATCGCTTCATTTTGCTTGGCGCCTCGACCGGCGGCGTCGACGCCTTGCTTACGGTGCTTTCGTCCTTTCCGCAGGACTGCCCGCCGACATTCATCGTGCAGCACACTGGCGGCGGCTTCGGCGAGAGCCTTACCCGGCTTCTGGACAGGCAATGCGCTGCCGAGGTGCGCCCGGCGCGGGATGGTCTAAGGGTAGACCACGGGCAGGTGGTCATCGCGGCGGGCAGCCGCGCGCATCTGCATCTCGCGGGCGGCAAGCCGATGCGCATCGCCCTTCGCGCGGGCGAGCCGATCTCCGGCCATATGCCGTCGGTGGACGCGCTCTTTACCTCCGCCCTGCCCGGCGCGTCGCGCGCGGTGGCCGCCCTGCTCACAGGCATGGGGCGCGACGGCGCTCAGGGGCTTAAAGCATTGAGCGAGGCGGGCGCGACCACCATCGCTCAGGACGAGGCGAGTTGCATCGTTTACGGCATGCCCCGCGCCGCGCGCGAGTTGGGCGCGGCGCAATCGACCTTGCCCCTCCCCGAGATCGGCCCCGCGCTTTTGCGTGCCTGCGCGGCGGATGCCCCCAGCCACTGTGGAAGGAGATCCGCGCCATGACCGAGAGTGCCGAAAAACTGGTGAACGTCATCCAGGGTGAATACCGGATTTCCTCCGCCCCAACCGAGGTTCTGTCGACGGTTCTGGGATCCTGCGTCGCCGTCTGCCTCACCGACCCGGAGGCCAGAGTGGGCGGAATGAACCATTTCCTCCTGCCGGCGCGCGCCGGAAAGGAAGGAGAGAATGTGCGCTACGGGGCCTATTCGATGGAACTGCTGATCAACGGGCTGCTGAAATGCGGAGCCCGCAAGACACGGCTTACGGCAAAGCTCTTTGGCGGCGCCAATATGCTGAGCCAATTGCGCGACATTGGTGCCTCGAACGTGCGCTTTGCCAAAGAATTCCTGCAGAACGAAGCAATCCCTCTGGCCTCGGAAAGCACCGGGGGGACATCGGCGCGGCGCATCCGCTTCTGGGCGACGGACGGGCGTGTCCGGCAGTTCATCGTGCCCGGCGAGATCGAGGCGGTCGCGCCGATCACGCCGCCCAAGCCACCGCAGACGGAGATCACCCTGTTCTGAGAACCGGCACACATGCAATCCGCCCCCCGCTCCAGCCGGAACGCGCGCACCAGCCGGCACGCAGCAGTCTGCACGCACTTAGGCCCGCCGTATCGCCGAGGATCAGACCGCGTCGATTTCCTGAAAGGCGTTGCGCAGCGCCTCGGACCAGTCGTGGCTCATCTTCTGAAACGCCTCATCCGTGGGCTCGATCCGCCGCCGACGGGTGACCGCCAGCGCGTCGCGCTCGATCACCGCAAAATCGAGCGGCATGCCCACGCTGAGATTCGAGCGCAGCGTCGAATCCATCGACAGCAGCACCGCCTTCTCGGCGTCGGCGAGCGTGGTCTCGGAGGAGATGACGCGGTCGAGGATCGGCTTGCCGTATTTATGTTCGCCGATCTGCAGGAAAGGCGTGTCGGGCGTCGCTTCGATGAAATTGCCCTCGGGATAGACGAGGAACATGCGCATCGGTCCGCCCTTACGCTGGCCGGCCACAATCATCGAGGCGGTGGCGTTCTGGTTCATCCGCTCCATCTTGCCCGACACCTCGGAGGTCACGTCAGACAGGGTGGCACCGACGATTTCGGCCACCTGCAACATGCCGCTGGCGCGCAGGATGGAGCGATCCGAGTCGGGATCGTCATTGGCCTCGTTCAGGCGCGCGATGACGGTCTGGGTGATCGACAGAGACCCGGCCGTCATGATCCCGATCGCCCGCTCACCGGGAGCCTCGAACAGGAACATTTTGCGGTAGGTCGCGATATTGTCGAGCCCCGCATTGGTGCGCGTGTCGGACAGCAGGACAACGCCCGCATCCAGCAGCAATCCGACGCAATATGTCATCTGTCCCTGAGTCCCTTGAAGGCTAGCAGCGCACTGATATAGCCGCCCTACCCTAGCGTCGCAATCCTGAACGAACGGATAGGTCGCGCGCTTATTGCTGCTGTTGTTGGCCCGCGGTCACCACGACCTCGACCTCCAGCTCCTCCTCGGGCGCGCCGCCCTGCACCAGCCCGCGGATCGGCGCGGCGTCGAGCGCGTCATAGCCCGAGCCGAGCCGCACGTAGCGGTCATCGGGGCAGCATTCATTGGCGGCGTCGAAGCCAACCCAGCCCAGTTCGGGCACCCAGATCTCGGCCCAAGCGTGGCTGGCCTCATGCGGGCTGCCATCCTCGTTCGCCTGCAGATAACCGGTCACATAGCGCGCGGGCATATCCGCCGCATGCGCCACCGAGATCAGCGCATGGGCGTGGTCCTGACACACGCCGACGCCTCCCGCCAGCGCCTCGGCGGCGGTGGTGTGCGGCTGCGTCTCGCCCGGTTTATAGGCAATGGCGCCCGAAACGGCGCGGCTCAGCGCATGGGCACGGTCGAGCGCGCTTGCCCCCTCCATCCCCTTTAGCGCCACGGCAGAGAGCATCTTCAGCTCGGCATCGGCTTCGACCTGCCGCGTCGGGCGCAGATAGGCCGAAGGCGGCACCCGCTCGCGATGATCGCGCAGAACGCCGAACAGATCGGTCGTCTCGACCTCGCCCAGCACTTCGACGGTAAGCTCGGTCAGCGGGCCACGCCATGTGGCAAGGCGGATCATGTCACCGCCGCCATCGACGAATTCCGCGCCGGTCTGCGCGCCTTCGGAGGTGACCTCCCACGACAGGATGCGTTGGCCCGCGCTCGACGCAGGCCAGAGTTTTTGCGACTGCACGATGCCGCGCACCGGCTGATCAAAGCGGTAACGGGTGATATGGCGGACGGAAAGTCTCATGCCGGCATCCCACTCAGGTAGACATTGTGCACGGTGGTCGCGACCTCGGCGTTGCGGGTCATGAACCGGGCAAGGAACTCGTGCAGCCCCTCTTCAAAGATATCGTCCACCGTCGCATTGCGCAAATCGTCCAGCAGCTTATGCGCCACCTCCTGCGCCTCCGTGCCGTTTTGGTAGTTGTCGGCCAGATCGTCGAGATGCTCGCAATACCATTGCACGCAGGCCCGCAGCGAGCGCGGGAAGCGTCGGTTGAGGATAAGCAGATGCGCGATCTTGGCGGCGGTGATTTCGCCCTGATAGCTCCAGTTGAAGGCGCGCTGCGCGGTCATCGACTGCAGCAGCAGCGCCCATTGGCTCTGGTCGAGCCCCGAGCCGACGTAATTCACCGAAGGCAGCAGCACGTAGTATTTCACGTCGATCAGCCGGGCCGTGTTGTCGGCCCGCTCGATGGTCGTGCCGATGCCCATGAAGTCGTAACCGTCGTTGCGCAGTTGCGTCGACATGATGGCGCCGCGGATCAACTGGCAGGCGCGCAGCGTCCATTCGCAAAGATCGGTGACCATCAGCTTGCTGCGCTCGGTGCGCTGAAGCTGTCTGAGTTCCTGAAACGACGAGTTGATCGCATCCCACGCGGGCGCGGTCAGCGCGGTGCGCACGACACGGGCATTCTCGCGCGCTGCGGCAAGGCAGGAGAACACCGAGCTGGGGTTGTCGGCATCGAAGAACAGAAAGGTCTCGATATTGCGCTGGTTGGTGTCCTTGTACTTCTCGATGAAGGGCTCGAGCGCCCCTTTGGCCAGAAGCACGGCCTCCCAGTCGTTGCGATAGCCGCCGGTGGCGTTGGGCAGCAGCGCGTTGCGCGCCCCAACTTCCAGCAGGCGGGCGGTGGTTTCGGCGCGCTCGATGTAGCGCGCCATCCAGTAAAGGTGATCTGCAGTCCGGCTCAGCATGTCGTCACTCCGCCAATACCCAGGTGTCCTTGACCCCGCCGCCCTGCGACGAGTTCACCACGAGCGAGCCCTCGGTCAGCGCCACGCGGGTCAGGCCGCCGGGCACCAGCTCGATGTTCTCGCCGACAAGGCAATAGGGGCGCAGGTCGACGTGACGCGGCGCGATCCCCTCTTCGACGAACGTGGGACAGGCCGAGAGCGCCAGCGTCGGCTGGGCGATGTAATTCTCGGGGTTCTTGCGGATTTTCGCGGCAAAGGACTCGATGGTCGATTTGTCGGATTTCGGCCCGACGAGCATGCCGTAGCCGCCCGAGCCATGCACTTCCTTGACCACAAGCTCCGACAGGTTCTCGAGCACGTATTTGCAGTCGTCGGCCTTGGCGCATTGCCATGTGGGCACGTTTTCGAGGATCGGTTCCTCGCCGAGATAGAAGCGGATCATCTCGGGCACATAGGTGTAGATCGCCTTGTCGTCGGCCACGCCCGCGCCGGGGGCCGAGCAGATGGTCACGCCGCCCGAGCGGTAGACGCTCATCAGCCCCGGCACGCCCAGCATGGAATCGGGCTTGAAGCACAGCGGGTCGATGAAGGCGTCATCGATCCGGCGATAGATCACGTCGACCTTCTTGGGGCCCTCGGTGGTCTTCATCCAGACGAAATCGCCCTCGACAAACAGGTCCTGCCCTTCGACCAGTTCCACGCCCATCAGGTCGGCAAGGAAGCTGTGCTCGTAATAGGCCGAGTTGAACTGGCCCGGGGTGAGGATCACCACATTCGGCTCGCGTTGGCATTTCTGCGGCGCGACCGAAGCCAGCGTCTTTTTCAGCAGGCCAGCATATCCATCGACCGGACGGATGCGGCTTTCCATGAACAGCTGCGGGAACATGCGCATCATGATCTCGCGGTTCTGCAGCATGTAGCTCACGCCCGAGGGCGTCCGGCAGTTGTCTTCCAGAACGTAGAACTGATCGGGTCCGGTGCGCACCAGATCGACGCCGACAATATGGCTGAACACGCCGCGCGGCGGACGGAAGCCGATGGCCGCCTTCTCGAAGGCTTCGTTGTTGGTGACCAGATGTTCGGGGATTCGGCCCGCGCGGATGATCTCGCGGCGGTCATAGACATCGGCCAGAAAGGCGTTCAGCGCCGCGGCCCGCTGCCGCACGCCGTGATCGAGTTTGCGCCACTCCAGCGCGGTCAGCACACGCGGGAACATGTCGAACGGGATCAGCCGCTCGGGGTCCCCACCTTCGCCATAAACGGCAAAGGTGATCCCGACCCGCCGGAACAGCGCCTCGGCCTCGCTTTGTTTGAGGCTGCGCAGTTCGGCCGGCATGGACCGATACCATTTCTCCAGATTCTGATAGGCCGGGCGAACATCGTCGCCGCTCAACATCTCATTGAAAATCGCTGGCTTCGTGGCGCTCATAATAATCCCTTCGCTCTGAGGCTCACGTTCCATGTTTCGCGACCGGAGGAAAAGCCCCTCATGTCGAAAAACAATCTTGGCACCAATTTGGTTGCCCAAAAAAAGAGCGATTTCGCCATGTCGAATCCGATCTTGTGAGTATTCACCTCAGTTTAGCCGGAGTTTGCCGGAAAATGGCGCTGAATGCGCAT
Organism: Salipiger sp. PrR002; assembly: GCF_010500775.1. NCBI lineage: Bacteria > Pseudomonadati > Pseudomonadota > Alphaproteobacteria > Rhodobacterales > Roseobacteraceae > Salipiger > Salipiger sp. PrR002. The sequence continues at coordinate 94,711 of NZ_JAAGOU010000015.1, read as the reverse complement.
TCATTACGCACAAAAATTAGACACCCATCAATCACGCCGCCTCGAAATTAATCACGGCGCCGTGAGCCGCGGCTCCCCAACGGAAAGCAAGTGGCGCGGTGCCCGGCCTTAGGTATCCGAAGGGAGCGCCGCAAAACGGCGCATCAGCAACGGGGAGCCGCGGCGGTCAAAGTCCGGAACAGGGCAGCCGCCAGCGGCACAACGATAATCGAAGCGGAGGAGGACCCGCCCAGATCACCGGCCACAAGAGCCGTTCCGTGCGGGGCCCGAAGAGACCGCTCTCTAGGGATGTAGAACATGATCAAAGCAATGAAATTTTCCAGCGTGGCAGCTCTTGCCATGATCTCGGCCGGTGCGGTTTCGGCGCAGGACGTCGACTGCCCAATCAAAGTGGGTGTGCTGCACTCGCTCTCCGGCACCATGGCAATTTCGGAAACCACGCTGAAAGACACCATGCTGATGCTGATCGACAAGCAGAACCAGGCCGGCGGCCTGCTGGGCTGCGAACTTGAAGCCGTGGTGAAAGACCCTGCCTCTGACTGGCCGCTGTTCGCCGAAAAGGCGCGCGAGCTGATCTCCAACGACGAGGTCGACGTGATCTTCGGCTCTTGGACCTCTGCCTCGCGCAAGGCCGTGCTGCCGGTGATCGAAGAGCTCAACGCGCTCTACTTCTACCCCGTTCAGTACGAGGGCGAGGAAAGCTCGAAAAACGTCTTCTACACCGGCGCCGCCCCGAACCAACAGGCGATCCCGGCCACCGATTACTTCCTCGACGAGCTTGGCGTCGAGAAATTCGCCCTTCTGGGCACCGACTATGTCTATCCGCGCACCACGAACCGCATCCTCGAGGCTTACCTCAAGGATAAGGGCATCGCCGAGGAAGACATCTTCATCAACTACACCCCCTTCGGCCACTCCGACTGGTCGACCATCGTGTCCGACGTGGTCGCGCTCGGCGCCGACGGCAAGCAGGTCGGCGTGATCTCGACGATCAACGGCGACGCCAACATCGGCTTCTACAAGGAACTGGCGGCGCAGGGCGTCTCGGCGGACGATATCCCCGTTGTCGCGTTCTCGGTCGGTGAAGAAGAGCTCTCGGGTCTCGACACCTCGAACCTCGTCGGCCACCTCGCCGCGTGGAACTACTTCATGACCGCAGACACTCCCGCGAATGCCGAGTTCATCGACGAGTGGCACGCGTTCATCGGCGACGACAGCCGCGTGACCAACGACCCGATGGAAGCCCATTACATCGGCTTCAACATGTGGGTGAACGCGGCGACCGCAGCCGGCACCACCGATGTCGATGCCGTGCGCGAGGCGATGTGGGGCCAAGAGTACCCGAACCTGACCGGCGGCACCGCCGTGATGGGTGTGAACCACCACCTGTCGAAGCCGGTGCTGATCGGCGAGATCCGCGCCGATGGTCAGTTCGACATAATCTCGGAAACCGATCCGGTTCCGGGCGACGCATGGACCGACTTCCTGCCCGACTCCGCGGTTCTGAAGTCCGATTGGAAAGATCTCGAGTGCGGTATGTACAACACCGAGACCGAAACCTGCGTGCAGATCCAGTCGAACTACTGATCTGAACACCTCCCTGCGGGCGCGCCTCACTCTGCGCGCCCGCGCCTTCGTTCCGACTATTCCGTATCTTTATCCGGGGGCCGTCCATGCCGCGCGCGCTTCTGCCTGCCCTTGCGCTCCTGCTTTGCCTGATCACCGCGCCGCTCGCGGCACTGGCGCAGCAGACGGGCCTCACGGCAATCCTGCAGCAATATTCCGACGAGGTGGCCAAGCCCGGTCGTCAGACCGTCGGCGATCTCATCGGCGCGCTCGTCGGCTCCGGCGATCCCGCTGTTCCAGCCTTCCTGCAGGCCTGGGCCGACCGCGAGGTCTATCAGCGCGAAAGCGACGGGCAGTTCTATTACGCCAAGAAGGACGGCGACGGCTTTGCGCTGACCGATGTGGCGACCGGCGAAAGCGCGGGCACCGCCCCCAGCGGTGAGCTGGATCAGATCCGCCCCAATGGCGGCGTGCGCCGGGTCATCGCCAGCGCGCTAGTGCAGTTCCAGCTGTCGGACCCCGAGATCTCCAACCGTATCGCCGCGCTCGACTCCATTGCCCGCAGCCCCTCCGCCGATCAGATCGAGCCGCTGCGCGCCTCCATCGAGACCGAAGAAGACCCCGGCGTTCTGGCCCGCAAGAAGCGTCTCGACGGCATGCTCACCGCCAGTTTCGGCGCGACGCCCGAGGCCCGCATCGCCGCCATCGAGGCACTGTCTTCCGAGCTGAGCGTGGACGTGCGCGCGGTGCTCAACCAAATCCTCACCAGCCGCTCCGGCGTCGCCGAGACCCTGCCCGAGGGGGCCAATATCGCCCGCGAGCTGATCCCCGGCGAGGACCTGACCGAGGCCGAGGCCTATGCCCGGCTCGTGAGCGCCGATCTGGCGCGGCCGGTGCAGAGCCGCGAGCAGATCAAAGCCGCGCTCACCGCCAATATCGACGGCGGTGCCGTCGTTGGTGTGCCGGTGGGCCAGCTTGGCACCGAGGCCGGGCGCGAGCGCGCCTATGCCGCGCTGGCCGAGGCCGGCACCGTGCCGCCCCGCGTCACCGAAGAGGACCGCGAGACCGCCCTCGCCTCCCACGTCTTCTATGAGGAATACACCGAAGCCGATCCGGCGATCACCGCCGCCGCCGAGGACGCGCTGAAAAGCGTGCGCACCCGCGTCGGCATGTGGCAGGCGCTGGACTTTGGCCTCGACTCGCTGTCGCTCGCCTCGATCTACTTCCTCGCCGCCATCGGCCTTGCCATCACCTTCGGCGTCATGGGGGTGATCAACATGGCCCATGGCGAGTTCATCATGATGGGCGCCTATACCGGTTACGTGGTGCAGCAGATCATCCCCGATTACACGCTGTCGCTGATCGTCGCGCTGCCGCTGGCCTTCATGATCACCTTCGCCGCGGGTGTTGCGATGGAGCGGCTGGTGATCCGCTGGCTCTATCACCGCCCGCTCGAGACGCTGCTGGCGACCTTCGGCATCTCCATCGCGCTGCAGCAGCTCGCCAAGAACATCTTCGGCACGCAGGCCCGCCCGCTCACCTCGCCGCATTGGCTCGACGGCGCGTGGATCATCAACGACGTCGCCGGCATCGCCAATATCCGCATCGCGATCTTCGTGCTGGCGCTGGTGTTCCTGTGCCTGATCCTGTTCATCCTGAACAAGACCCGCATCGGCCTCGAGGTCCGCGCGGTCACCCAGAACCCCGGCATGGCCGCCTCGATGGGCATCAACCCCGACAAGATCAACATGCTGACCTTCGGCCTCGGCTCGGGCATCGCCGGCATCGCGGGCATCGCCATCGGCCTTTATGCGCAGGTCACCTCGGAGATGGGCGCCAATTACATCGTGCAGAGCTTCATGACCGTGGTCGTGGGCGGTGTCGGCAACGTCTGGGGCACACTCGCGGGCGCCGCGCTGATCGGCATCCTGCAAAAGGGCATCGAGTGGATGAACCCCAGCAACACGCTGGCGGCGCAGACCTATATGATCCTCTTCATCATCCTCTTCATCCAGTTCCGGCCAAAGGGCATCGTCGCCCTCAAGGGCCGCGCGGCGGGAGATTGATCATGGACAAATCTTACAGCTGTCTCACCTCTGGCCAGCGCCGGGCCGCCTCCGGCGGGCGTATTTGCGGAACAATGAAAGCCCACATGCGCCCTGCTCTTCCTCTTGGCGAAAATATCCCGGGGGGGAGCCGCGCAGCGGCGCGGGGGCAGAGCCCCCAAATCAGGAACGGCGGGCGGAGCCCCCAAATGGGGAACGGCGGGCGGAGCCTCCAAATAGGGGACAGTGGGCAGAGCCCCCTCGCCCTCGCGACCAAGGGAGCCTTCGCATGACCAGCTTCTTCGCGCAGAACAAATCCGTTGCATGGTTCCTGCTGGCCCTCGCGCTGTTCGTTGTGCTGGTGACCGTGCTGGCACCTGTGACCGGCACCGGGTTCCTCTCGACCTCTTTCGTCAAGACGCTGGGCAAGACGCTGTGCCTGATGCTCGTCGCCGTGGCGATGGATGTGGTCTGGGGCTACACCGGCATCCTCAGCCTTGGGCACATGGCCTTCTTCGGCCTCGGCGGCTACATGATCGGCATGTGGCTGATGTACGCCCGCACCGAGCTGATCATCGCCGAAAGCCTGCGCGCCGCGCCGATCCCGCCCACCCCCGAAGAGATCCACGACGCCATCGGCCAGCAGATTTTCGGCGTGGTCGGCAGCGCCGATTTCCCATGGCTCTGGGGCTTTGCCCATAGTCTGACGCTGCAGCTGCTGCTCGTGGTGCTGGTGCCGGGCGTGCTGGCGCTGGTCTTTGGCTGGCTGGCGTTCCGCAGTCGGGTCACCGGGGTTTACCTATCGATCCTGACGCAGGCGATGACGCTGGCGCTGTCGCTTTATCTCTTCCAGAACGAGGCCGGGCTGCGCGGCAACAACGGGCTTTCGGGCCTGCAGAACCTGCCGGGGCTCGACGCGGTGCCGCAGTCGACCATCTCGATCTGGTTCTTCTGGGCCTCGGCGGCGGCGCTCGGGTTTGGCTATCTGCTCTTTGCCTGGGTGGTCTCGGGCAAGATGGGTTCGGTCATCCGCGGCATTCGCGACAATGAGAACCGGGTGCGCTTCCTCGGCTACCATGTGGAGAGCTACAAGCTCTTCATCTTCACCCTGACCGGCATCGTCTCGGGCCTCGCGGGCGCGATCTATTATCCGCAGGCGGGCATCATCAACCCCGCCGAGATCGCCCCCATCGCCTCGATCTACCTCGCGGTCTGGGTCGCCATCGGCGGGCGCGGGCGGCTCTATGGCGCGGCGCTTGGCGCGGCTGTGGTTTCGCTGCTGTCGAGCTGGTTCACCGGCGGCGGCGCGCCCAACATCAATCTTGGCTTCTACACGATCAACTGGACCGACTGGTGGCTGGTGCTGCTGGGGCTCAGCTTCGTGGCGGTTACGCTGCTGGCGCCCAAGGGCATCGGCGGGCTGTTCGACCTGTTCACCCGCCGCCATCCGGTGCCCGAGCGGGTCGGCGACTTCGGCCCCGACATGGGCGCGCACCGCACCGTCGAGGGGGAGGAAGAGAAATGAAGACCCTGCTCGAGATGTCCGGCGTCTCCGTCAGCTTCGACGGCTTCAAGGCGATCAACAACCTCAGCTTCCGCATCGGCGAGCCGGAACTGCGCGCCATCATCGGCCCCAATGGTGCTGGCAAGACCACCTTCATGGACATCATCACCGGCAAGACCCGCCCCGACGAGGGCCGCGTGCTCTGGGGCGAGAAATCCGTCTCGCTGCTGAAGATGAGCGAAAGCCAGATCGCCCGCTCGGGCGTGGGGCGGAAGTTCCAGAAGCCGACGGTGTTCGAGGCGCAGACCGTGCGCGAGAACCTCGCCATGGCGCTCAAAAACAAGCGCGGGCCCTTCGATGTGCTGTTCTACAGCAAGACCAGAGCCGGGGCGGAGCGGATCGAGAGCATCGCCGAGGAGATCGGCCTCACCGACCAGCTTGGCCGGGTCTCGGGCGAGCTCAGCCACGGACAGAAACAATGGCTCGAGATCGGCATGCTGCTGGCGCAGGACCCGCGGCTGCTGCTGGTCGACGAGCCTGCGGCGGGGATGACCCCCGCCGAGCGCGAGCACACCACCGACCTGCTGCGCCGCGCCGCGCTGAAACACGCGGTGGTGGTGGTCGAGCACGACATGGAATTCGTGCGGCGGCTGGATTGCAAGGTGACGGTGCTGTGTGAAGGCTCGGTGCTGGCCGAGGGCTCGCTGGACCATGTGACCGCCAATCAGGACGTCATCGACGTCTATCTGGGACGATGAAGACGCTCGCAGACCTGCGAGAGATTTGCGGATGGAGCGAGATGCCATGCTGAAAGTCGACAACCTCACCCTGCATTACGGGCAGAGCCAGATCCTCCACGGCATCAGCCTCGCGGCAGAGCCGGGCAAGGTCACGGCGGTGATGGGCACCAATGGCGTGGGCAAAACCTCGCTGCTGAAGGCCATCGCCGGGCGCCACCCCTACTCGGGCGGCGCGATCAGCCTCGACGGCAAGCCGCTCGATCACCTCAACGCCTATCAGGCAGCGCGCGCGGGCATCGCCTATGTGCCGCAGGGGCGCGAGATCTTCCCGCTGATGACCGTGCAGGAGAACCTCGAGTCGGGCTTTGCCTGTCTCGACCGCTCCGAGCGCGGCGTGCCGGCGCATATCTTCGAGCTGTTCCCGATCCTCAAGGACTTCCTGCAGCGGCGCGGCGGCGATCTGTCGGGCGGCCAGCAGCAGCAGCTCGCCATCGCCCGCGCGCTGATCACCCGGCCCCGCGTGCTGCTGCTTGACGAGCCGACCGAGGGCATCCAGCCCAATATCATCCAGCAGATCGGCCGCGTCATCGCGCAGCTGCGCGATCAGGGCGACATGGCGGTGGTTCTGGTCGAGCAGTATTTCGATTTCACCTGGGGGCTGGCCGACAGTTTCTATGCGGTCACCCGGGGAGAAGTGTCGCTCTCTGGACAGTCCGGCGAGATCGATCGCGAGGCATTGCTCGAAAAAGTCTCTATCTGACCCAAAACCCCCCTAAGTTGCTGCGTTGCGGCGTCTTTTTTCCTTGCCTAAAGCGCTTTGAGCGCCAAGTCTCCGGGCAGGAGATTGTTGACATGCATACGTTGGTGAAGGGGTTTTTGAGGGAGGAGCATCTGCTGCACCGCGGCGCGATTGCGCGCGAACGGCTCTCCCAAAGATTGCAAACCATGCACCCGGCTCACTTTTTCGGGCCGCCCCTTCTGCCCGCGGGTTAAAAACCGACAACAGGAGGACACCATGACATCCATCAAACGCCGGATTCTCGGCGGCACCGCTTTGGCGATGGTGCTGACCGCCGGAATGGCACAGGCCGACACGATCCGGTTCTGGACCATCGAAGAACAGCCCGAACGCCTTGCCAAGCAGGAAGCCATGGCAAAGGCCTTCACCGAAGAGACCGGCCATGAGGTCGAGGTCATCCCGGTCACCGAAAGCGAGATGGGCACCCGCGCCACCGCCGCCTATGCCGCCGGTGACATGCCCGATGTGATCTACCACCCGCTGTCCTACGCCCTGCCCTGGGCCGAGGCGGGCATTCTCGATCCCGACGCCGCCACTGACATCATCGAGGAACTGGGCGGTGCCACCTTCGCCCCCGGCGCGCTGCAGATGGCCGAGTTCGACGGCGGTTTCGCCTCGGTCCCCGCCGACGGCTGGACGCAGATGATCATCTACCGCAAGGACCTCTTCGAAGAGGCCGGGCTCGAGCCGCCGACCAGCTATGCAGCAGTGGAAGCGGCGATCGAAAAGCTGCACAACCCGCCCGAGATGTACGGTTTCGTCGCCGCCACCAAGGTCGACGAGGCCTTCATGAGCCAGGTGCTGGAACATGTCTTCCTTGCCAATGGCATCTCTCCGGTGGGCCCTGACGGCTTTGCCGAGCTTGATGAAGCGGCAACCACCGAAGTTCTGGATTTCTACAAGGCGATCGCCAAGGCCTCGCCGCCGGGGGATCTCTACTGGGATCAGGCCCGCACGATCTATTTCTCGGGCAACACCGCGATGACCATCTGGTCGCCCTTCATCCTCGACGAGCTTGCGGGCCTGCGCGACAGCGCGCCGCCGACGATCACCGATGATCCGACCTCGGCGGAGCTTGCTGGCAAGACCGGCATCGTCACCAACTTCTCGGGCCCCTCGAACCCCGATGGCGCCGCCTTTGCCGAGCTGAACTTCCTTGGCGTGACCGGCGATGCCAACACCGATGTCGCCGAGGAGTTCGTCAAATTCTCGATGGACGCGGGCTATCTCGACACGCTGGCCATCGCGCCCGAGGGCAAATTCCCCGTCCGGCGCGGCACCGACGAAGAACCCGAGATGTTCGTCACCGAATGGTCCAAACTGCCCGTCGGCGTCGACCGTCAGGCCTCGCTTGTCGATCTCTACGGCGAAGAGACGGTGGACGAGCTGGTGGCCGGTCTCGACGTGGCGCAGCGCTGGGGGGCCGATGTGGGCCAGATGGCGCTGGCCTCGAAGATGGTCAACAGCCAAGCGGTGAACCGCGTGGTCCGCGCCTATATCGACGATGAGATCGACGCCGCAGAGGCGGTCAGCCAGCTCAACGACGAGCTGAGCGCGATCCAGTAAGCATCCCACATGGCGGGGCGCCCTTCCGGCGCCCCGCTTCCTTTTCCGACGTGCAAGACCGGAGGGTGCCATGACGGAACCCGTTCCACCTGACATGGCCCGCCCGCCCAAGGGCATGGGCCCCCTCGCCCGCCGCGAGGCGCGGCTGGCCTGGGGCCTGCTGTTCCCGACGCTCGCTGCCGTGGCGCTGGTGGTCATCCTGCCGCTGCTTGCGGTGTTCTGGATCGCCTTCAAACCCATCGGCCTTGCCGAATTGCGCCCGCCCGCGCCGGTGGTGCGCGAGGATATCCGCGGCGACCTCGACGAGGGCGATCCGGACGCCTACCTGCGCTACCGGCTGCGCAACTCCTCGCAGGATCAGGCGATCACCGGCGTCACGCTGACGGACACATGGCCCGAAGGTCTGAGTGCCACCGAGATGGACCCGCGCTGCACGCTCGAGGGCAGCACGCTGACCTGTGATCTTGGCGACTGGGAGGGCGGCTTCCGCGATCAGATCCGCATTCCCGTCGCTGCCGAGCCCAGCTATTTCGACGGACCCGACGTGGAAGCCAGCGAGCCCGTCATCACCGGCCGCGCGAACAACGTGCTGACCTCCTTCTCCAGCTTCACGCTGGAAAACTTCGCCCGCATCTTCCAAGGCTCGGAGTTCTGGTCGGTGCTTGGCGTCACGCTTTTCTACACCGTCTTCGGCACCGCCGGCGCGCTGATCCTCGGGCTTTTCGCGGCGATGTTGCTCGACAAGAGCTTTCGCGGGCAAGGCATCCTGCGCGGGCTCTATCTCTTTCCCTATGTCGCCCCGGTGATCGCCGTGGCCTTCGCGTGGATCCTGCTGTTCGACCCTTACTCGGGCTCGGCCAATGCGCTTTTGATGCAGATGGGCGTGACCTCGCAGGCGATCAACTTCTTCGGCGAGCGGCCCTTGGCGCTGATCATGGTGACGCTCTTCGAGATCTGGCGCTACTTCCCGCTGTCGTTCCTCTTCATCCTCGCGCGGATGCAGTCGATCGACACCGACATGTATGAGGCCGCCGATATGGACGGCGCCTCCCCCTTCCAGAAGTTCCGCTACCTGTCGCTGCCGCAGCTTCTGGGCATCCTGTCGGTGCTGTTCCTGCTGCGCTTCATCTGGACCTTCAACAAGTTCGACGACATCTTCCTGCTGACCGGCGGCAACGCCGGGACGCGGGTGCTGACGGTCAACGTCTACGAGCAGGCCTTTGCCCTGTCGAACATCGGCGCGGGGGCTGCGGTGGCGGTGGTGATCTTCCTGTCGCTGATCCTCTTCTCGCTGTTCTTCTTCCGCGTGATGAGCCGGGAGGAGGGGCTGTGATGTCTGCATTCCCAATAATTCCGCGTGTGAACAGCGCCGGACCGGGGGCCAGCCCCCGGACCCCCGGGATATTTTTCTCTAGACGAAGCAGGGGGACGCCATGAACGCGATGCGCTTTGGATATGTCACCGGGCCCGTGCTGGGAGCGCTCTGGTGCTTCGTCATCGCCACCACCGTGGCGGTCGCCATGAGCTTTGCCACCGGCGCCGGGTTCCGCCCGGTCTGGCTTTCGCTGCCGCTGGGGGCGCTGATGGGGCTGGCCTGTCTGCGCTGGGGCGGCGTGGCGCGGCCCGTGCTGCCCGCGGCGCTCGGCGCGGCGATGCTGGCGCTGGCGGCGCTGACCGGGCTGGCGCCGCTCGCCATCGCGCCAGAGGCCTCGGTCGCGGCGCGCTGGACCGGGCTCTTGGCGGCGGTTCTTTTTACCGCGCTGGGGCTGTGGAAGATCCTCGACAGGACGCCCGAGGGCGCGCTCACCCGCCATGTCTTTGAGGCGGCGGTGATCCGGTTCCTCACCGGCTTTGGCTATATCTTCTTCACCGCGATCGTGCTCATCCCGTTCTACGTGATGGTGATGACCTCGCTGAAGAACCAAGCCGCGCTGGTGCAGAACCCGCTCGATTTCTCACTGGACCTGAGCCAGGGCTGGGGCCTCTTCCGGTCTTACGTCGAACTGATGCGCGACTATAATTTCGGCTCGTATCTCTGGACGTCTTTCTACGTCTCGGTGCTGACGGTGCTGATCACGCTCGCCTTCGCCATCCCCGGTGCCTATGCCGTGGCGCGGCTGCGCTTCCGCGGGCAAAAGCTGTTCTCGCGCTCGATCCTGCTGATCTACATGGTGCCGATGATCGTGCTGGCGCTGCCGATCTACATCGCCTTCTCGATGACCGGCCTGCGCAACACCATCTTTGGCATCGTGCTGATCTACCCGGTCACCACCATCCCCGTGGCGCTCTACATGCTGCAGGGCTACTTCCGCGGCCTGCCCTCGGAGGTCGAGGAGGCCGGGCTGATGGACGGGCTGTCGCGGCTCAAGGTGATCTGGAAGATCACCCTGCCGCTGTCGCTGCCGGCGCTGGCCTCGGTGTCGCTCTATGTCTTCATGATCGCATGGAACGAGTTCCTGCTGGCCTTCATGCTGCTCGATGACCCGAACAAATTCACCCTGACCCGTGGCATCGCCTCGCTGAACTCGTCCGAGGTGCCGCGCCAGCATCTGATGGCGGGCTCGGTGATCGCCACCGTGCCGATAATGGTGCTGTTCCTCGGGCTCGAGCGTTTCATGACCAAGGGGCTCACCGCCGGGTCGGTGAAAGGATGATCGCGCCGCAGGGCGCAGGCGCGGCAGCATCGCCCGCGCGCAGGTTTGGAAAGGACTGACATGGCTGGGATCGAGCTGAACTCCGTCGAGAAATGGTACGGCGACGCGCAGGTGATCAAGGGCGTCGACCTTGCCATCGACGAGGGCGAATTCATCATCTTCGTCGGCCCCTCGGGCTGCGGAAAATCCACCCTGCTGCGGATGATCGCCGGGCTCGAGGAAACCTCGCGCGGGCAGATCGTCATCGGCGGACGCGACGCCACCGCCGAGCCACCGGCGCAGCGCGGGCTGGCGATGGTGTTCCAGAGCTACGCGCTCTACCCGCATATGTCGGTGCGCGAGAACATGGGCTTCTCGCTCAAGGCCGCGGGCGCCAGCAAGGACGAGATCACCGCCAAGGTCGATGAGGCGGCACGGGTGCTGAAGCTGGAACCGCTGCTGGAGCGGCGCCCCAAGGACCTCTCGGGCGGCCAGCGCCAGCGTGTCGCCATCGGCCGCTCGATCGTGCGCGACCCCACCGCTTTCCTCTTTGACGAGCCGCTGTCGAACCTCGACGCCGCGCTGCGGGTCGAGATGCGCTATGAGATCGCCAAACTGCATCAGGCGCTCGGCTCGACGATGATCTATGTCACCCATGATCAGGTCGAGGCGATGACGCTGGCCGACCGCATCGTGGTGCTGGAAGGGGGCCGGGTCAGTCAGGTCGGCAGCCCGCGCGAGCTTTACGAGCGGCCCGGCAATCTCTTCGTGGCGCAGTTCATCGGCTCGCCGAAGATGAACGTCTTTGCCGCGACGACGCCTGGGCTGCGCCTCGCCGCGCCGATGCCTGCTGGCGCCGAGCAGATCGGCATCCGCCCCGAGCATATCACCCTGACCGAGCCCGGCAGCGGACAGATCGACGGCACGGTGGACGTGCTCGAATACCTCGGCGCCGACACCTATGTGATCGCCGACTGCGGCGAGGCGGGCAAGGTGACGGTGCGGGCGCAGGGCGACACCGGCCTCGCCCCCGGCGCGCGCTGCGGCCTCGCCTTCGATCCCGCGCAGATCCACGCCTTCGACACCGCAGGCCTCGCCCTGCGCTGAGCCGCCCGCTTCTTCTCTTTCAAAATACGCCGGGGGAGTCGCGCATCGCGCGGCGGGGGCAGCGCCCCCACCCTTTGGCCACGCAGTGCCATGGAGGGGGTGCGCAGGCCCTCCCCTTCCACGACCGCGCCTTCCATGTCATTGTGAGCAAAGAGCCATTCCAGCCGAAAGCCGCGCCGATGCACCGGATCGCCTGCCTTGTTGCCCTGCTGACCCTGCCGCTGCTGCCCGGCGTCGCTGCACCCGTGGCGGCGCAGGTCTCGCCGCAGAACATCGACGCCGCGCAAAGCGCCGAGCGGCCTTTCCGCTGGCCCTCACGCCCCGACTTGCGCCCCGATCGGCGTCCCGGCTGGGCCCCGGACCGGCCCCATCGTCCAGGCCGACCCGACTGGCCGCGGCGCCCCGGATGGCCCGGATGGTCCGGCGGCGGCTACGGCCCAGCCTATGGTGGGAGCTTCGGGCTGTCGCTCGATCTTGGCGCCAACCTGCCCGGCGCCGCTGGATCGGTGCGCGAGCCGGTGATGAGCATCGAGCGGGACAGCCCAGCCGGAACCCGGCAGATCCGCAACTCTCCCGGTGCGCCAGTGGTCAGCGCGCCAGTCGTTAGCGCGCCGGTGGTCAGCGCGCCGCCCGCCACCGCCTCCCGCGTCACGCAGCCGCCCATGGTCGAGCGCGCCCCCGTGGCGACGCCGAATACCGCGCCCGGCCAGGCCTTGCAGGGCGTGGGCGAGATGAACGGCGGCGGCGCGGCCTTGGCGCAGGTGCTCAGCTCCGACGGCGAGAATTACGTGCTGCTGCTGACCCTGCCCGAGACCCGCGTCACCTGTCTCGGCCAACTCGACGGCCCGCCCGCGATCTTCCCGAGCATGGGCTCGGCGCTTGCCTGCACCGACGGGGCGCAGGGCAACGCGCTCTTCGCCACGCCCGAGGAAGGCACCGGCAGCAGCGCCAGCTTCACGCTCGACGGCGGGCGCGGAGGGTATCTGGTCTTTCCCTGAGCAAGACCGCTCACGCCTCCGCCAGCGCGAAACAGCGCGGGAAGGACGCCGCGAAGGTCGCGCCGTGGCCCAGCCCTTTCAGCACTTCCAGTTGCACGTGCAGGTCGGGCCGCTGCGCCAGCCGCTCGGCCATCGCCATCGTGTCGGGATTGGGCCGCGGCTCGGGCAGGTCGGGCGTTCCCGAGCGGTGTTCATTGTCGCCGAGCATCATCAGAACCTCCGCCTTGCCATGCTCCAGCTGCGGTGCCTCGGCTGCCATCGCCTGCAACGCGCCTCCGCCGAAGCCGGTGGACGGGCTGATCGGCATGTAGGCGCGGAAGGCCCCGGGCGCGGACAGGAGCGTCGCCAGCGCGAAAACACCGCCATAGGAGTGCCCCCACAGACAACGCCGCGCCGGGTCTAGCGGGGCATGCGTTGCAAGAGCCGCGGTCAGCGGTCCCAGCAGGCGGGCGCGGAACGCCGCCTGCCCGCCGAACTCCCAGTCCCGCCCCCGGCCATGTTTTGGCGTCTCGAGCGGTGTGGGCGTGTAATCCCGGGCGCGCGCCGCGCCGTCGAAACCTTCTTCGATGGGATATCCGATGCCCACCACCGCCAGCCCCGGATGCGCTGTCAGCTGCGCCGTGCTGAGGCGGCTGAAGGCGGCGTTGCCGTCGAGCATCCACAGCGAGGGCCAGCCACCCGAGGGCGGCGCGCCGCGCGGCGTTGCGAGGAACAGGCGATAGCCCAGCCCGTCGGCGGTGACGTCGAAGTGTGCAAGCGCGTGGCTGCTTGGCGGCGCGTCGAAAAGCGGAAAGCTGACCGGCGGCTGCCGCCGCTGCGCCAGCGCGGGTGTCGCTGCGAGCCCCGCAAGGGCGGTCAATGATGTGGTAAAGCGTCTGCGGCTGAGGTCCATGCGCCATCTCCTGAACGATCCGGGAAGGGTCGGGCTGGCGTGGGCTGGCTCCTGAGACTGCGATGTAGCCGGGCGCGCACGGCGTTGCAATGCGCTGGCGCAGCGGCGCGCTTGGGCTTCAGTCCATATGGCGCAGGAAGAGCGCGGCGCCGCGCGGCGCCTGCATGGCCCAGTCCATCTGCGCCTCGGTCTCCACCGCGCAGGGCCGTAGGTGGCGCAGCCGCGCCAGCGCCTCGTCCGGGGCCTCACCCGCCTCGATCATCAGGCGCAGCGCCACCATCCCCGAACGCCCGCAGCCGCCGCGGCAATGCACCAGCACGCGCCCGCCCCCCGCGAGCGCCCGCAGCACCTGCGCGCTGACCTCTGGCCAGCGGGCGCGCATGCCCTCGGGCGGCGTGCCGAAGTCGGGGATCGGCAGATGCACCCAGCGCGTGCCGTGATCCTGCACCTGCGTGCCGAGCAGGCCCGCGCCTGCGGCCTGCAGTTCGGCCTCGGTGACGAGGGTGATCACCATCGCCGGGCGCCATTCGGTCACATGCTCCACATCCCCCGGCAAATCGCCCCCCGCCCCCGGCATCGGCGAGATGGCAAGGATGCCCTCCGAGACCGGGAGCGCGTAGATGATCATCGGCTCAGATGTCATCGCTCGAGAATGTGTCGCAGGCCGCGATGTTCCCGGCCTCATAGCCACGCGCGAACCAGCCCGAGCGCTGCGCGCTGGTGCCATGGGTGAACGTATGCGGCTGCGGCACCCGCCCGGCGCGCTTCTGCAACAGGTCGTCGCCGATCATCCGCGCGGCGTTGAGCGCCTCTTCCACATCGCCCGGCTCGAGGATGCCGTCCACATGGCTACCCCAAACCCCCGACAGGCAGTCGGCCTGCAACTCCAGCCGCACGGTCAGCGCGTTGGCCTGCACCTCACTGGCCCGCTGGCGCAGCTTTTCGACCTCGGGCAGGATCCCCAGAAGGTTCTGCACGTGGTGCGCCACCTCATGGGCGATCACATAGGCGGCGGCGAAATCGCCCTCGGCACCAAGCCGCTGTTCCATCGTGGCAAAGAACTCGGTGTCGAGATAGGCCTGCTGATCCAGCGGGCAGTAGAACGGCCCGGTGGCCCCGCTCGCACCGCCGCAGGGCGAGGCGGTCTGGCCCGAGAACAGCACCAGCACCGGCGGGCGATAGTCGATCCCCGCCTGCTCGGGCAGAACCTGTCCCCAGACCTGCTCGGTGGTGGCGAGCACCTGCGCGGCAAACTCCCCGGCCAGCTGTTCCTGCGGCGTAAGTTCGCGCGGCTCGGACGAGGTCTGCATCGTGCTGTCGTTGAGCAGCGGCGTGACGTCGACACCGGCGAAATAGCCGATCGCCAGAACCACGAGCAGCGCAATACCGCCAAGCCCGCCGCCTACGGCAACACGCCCACCACCGGACCGGCGGCGGTCTTCGACATTGCTGCTGCGGCGCACACCTCTCAGTCGCATGATAAAATTCCTTGTATGAAAAATGCCTGCCGGCAGCGCCGATGATAGGCGCTGCCGGGGCTTTAGGGAACAAATTTCCCGCATATGGCGAGCCCTAAGGGCCGCCCCTTTCAGCTCAGACGAGCTGCCCGGGATGCGCCTCGGCCCATGCGGCCAGCGCCGCGGCCAGATCGCTCCGCCCAACCATCGCCAGCGCCTTGCGCGGCAGCGCGACGCCATGGTCCAGCAGCAGCATCAGGCAGGCAAGGTGATCCCGTCCCGACCCTTCCGGCGCATGGTCTGCACCATGTAGCAGCGCGCCGAGCAGCGTGCCGCCGTGGTGGTTCACATGGCCGAGGTCGGGCCGCAGCGACAGGAAATAGCCAAGCAACTCGGGATGACCGCCCCAAGCCGCGGCCTGCACCGGCGGCACACCATCCAGCGCATCCGGCGCGTCATAGGGCAGGCCAAGCGCCACCAGCGCCTTGATCTGTCCCAGCCGCTCCGGACGGTCCGCCAGATCGCGCATCAGCCCGTCATAGGCGGGCGGCAGCGCCGCGGGGTCGATGAAGGCACCGGGGGTGGCGCGCCCCTGCGCCGCCTCGGCCATCAACGCCTCTTCGCGAGACAGCGGCCTTTGCAGCCCGCGCGCCTCCAGCGCCTCGGCCAAGGGCGCGCAGCCCATCACCCGCGCATAGGCATAGGGCGTGCTCCAGCGCCACTCGCGCGCCGGATCGGCCCCCGCTTCCAGCAGCAGATCGATCATCCGGCGGTCGCAGCCGCGCCGCGCGGCGTGGTGCAGCGCCGGGATCGGAGCGGCGGTGTCATTCGGGTCGGCCCCATGCGCAAGCAGCAGCTGCACCGCCCCGTAGTCGTGAAAATCCAGCGCCCGCAGCAGCGCGTTTGTGCCCCGAGGATCGGCACCATGGTCCAGCAGCAGCGCCAGCGCTTCGCCGCTCCCCGGCTCCACCGAATGATAGAGCGACTCGCCATCATTGGCCGAGGCCCCCTGCTCCAGCAGCCAGCGCGCCAGTTCGATGTTCCGCCCGTGGCAGAGCGCCCCGTAGAGCGCCGAGTGGCGTGCGCCGCCGGGCATCGCTTCGGCATCGTTGACATCGGCACCCTGAGCGACCAGCAGCCGGGCGATTTGCAGCGCGGCACCCTTGGCCTCGGGCTGGCGCGTCTGCCAGCGTGAAAAGGCCAGATGCAGCAGCGCGCTGCGCGGACCGAAGCGCGCAGTCGCCAACTCTGGACGCGCCGCCAGAGCCGCCTCGACAGAGGGCAGATCGCACAGCGCGCAGAGCAGGCCGAAATGCCCCTTCGCAAGGTCCGGCGTCTCGGCCAACAGCCACTCCACCACCGGCATCTGCCCGTGATAGAGCGCGATCTTCAGCCGCTGGATGCGCGCCGCGCGGTCCAGCCCCTGCGTTTCCGCCGCAAGCTTGAGCTTGGGCCAGCTTTCAAAGCCGCGCTCACGCGCCACGACCTGCAGGAAATCGGCGCGTTTGAGCAGCCGGTCGTCGCCGCGCGGCGGTGCGTCGCGCAACCGTTCGCGCGCGGTGCGGTCGCCCGCCTCATAGGATTTGTGCAGGCGGCGCGCTTCGCGGCGCAGATCGTCGATGGATGGGGTCGGCCCAGAAAGGGGGTCGGGAAAGAGCATGCCGGTGTCCTCCGTCATCGCCCGATGGTCCGCTGGTCCGGGCAGGAGTGAAACCGAATGATTTGAGATCGGCTCGCAAAGGCAGGTGCGGGCGCTTTCCGCGGACCGGGCGGCCCCCTGCCGGCGGGCCTGCGGTGGTCATAGCAGAGCGGTGGGGTTTGGGGAAGTGGGCACTACGGGCGGCAAGTGTGAGTGGCAAAGGACTGTGCAAGGAACTGTGGCGCGGGTCCGACGGATCGCGGCCTTGTGGGCGCCCATCTCTGACGGCCCGCTTTACCTCCTCCCTCCCCCGCCTTACCTTGGCCGCGACCGAAGGAGCGCCACGGATTCCATGACTGACGACAGCCCCAAGTATCAGGTTCTCGCCCGCAAGTACCGCCCCGAGACCTTTGCCGATCTCGTCGGGCAGGATGCCATGGTGCGCACCCTGAAGAACGCCTTCAAGGCAGACCGCATCGCGCAGGCCTTCATCATGACCGGCATCCGCGGCACCGGGAAGACCACCACCGCCCGGATCATCGCCAAGGGCATGAACTGCGTCGGCCCCGACGGCACCGGCGGCCCCACCACCGAGCCCTGCGGCCAGTGCGAGCATTGCCGCGCGATCATGGAAGGCCGCCATGTGGACGTGCTGGAGATGGACGCGGCCTCCAACACCGGCGTCGGCGACATCCGCGAGATCATCGACAGCGTGCACTACCGGGCGGCCTCGGCGCGCTACAAGATTTACATCATCGACGAGGTGCACATGCTCTCGAACAGCGCGTTCAACGCGCTGCTCAAGACGCTGGAAGAGCCGCCCGCGCATGTGAAATTCATCTTCGCCACCACCGAGATCCGCAAGGTGCCGGTGACGGTGCTCTCGCGCTGCCAGCGTTTCGATCTGCGCCGCATCGAGCCCGAGGTGATGATCGACCTGCTGCGCAAGATCGCCAGCCGCGAAAGCGCCGAGATCACCGATGACGCGCTGGCGCTGATCACCCGTGCCGCCGAGGGCTCGGCGCGCGACGCCACCTCGCTGCTCGATCAGGCGATCAGCCACGGCGCGGGCGAGACCACCGCCGATCAGGTCCGCGCCATGCTCGGCCTCGCCGACCGTGGCCGCGTGATGGATCTCTTCGAGAAGATCATGCATGGCGACGCGCCGGGCGCGCTGACCGAACTGTCCGAGCAATATGCCGAAGGCGCCGACCCGATGGCGGTGCTGCGCGATCTGGCGGAGCTGACCCATTGGATCTCGGTGGTGAAGATCGCCCCCGAGGCCGCCGAGGATCCCACCGTCGGCCCCGACGAGCGCGCCCGCGGCGCGGCGCTGGCGCAGAACCTCGGGATGCGCCCGCTCACCCGCATGTGGCAGATGCTGCTGAAGGCGCTCGAAGAGGTGGCGCAGGCGCCCAACGCGATGATGGCCGCCGAGATGGCGGTGATCCGGCTGACCCATGTGGCCGAGCTGCCCTCGCCCGAGGAACTGCTGCGCAAGCTGCAAGACACGCCGCCGCCTCCGGGCCCCGGCGGTGGTGGCTATGCCCATGCGCCCGCGGGCGGCACTCCGGCGCAGGGCGGCAGCACGCAGGCCTATGGCAGCGCGGTGCAGCCCACCCATCCCGGCCCCTCCGGCCCCAGCGCAATGTCGGGTGCCATGTCTGGCACAAGCTACGGCAACGCCGTACCCGCCGTGGCCCAGAACAATGCGCTCGCCCGCTATCCCACCTTCGAGCATGTGCTCGAGCTGATCCGCGCCAACCGCGACGTGAAGCTGCTGGTCGAGGTCGAGGGCGGCGTGCGCCTTGCCGCCTATCAGCCGGGCCGCATCGAGTTCACCCCCGCCGCCAAGGCGTCGCCCGATCTGGCGCAGCGCCTCGGCACCGCGCTGCAGCGCTTCACCGGCGCGCGCTGGGGGGTCTCGCTGGTCAATGGCTGCGAGACGCCGACCATCGTCGAGAAACGCGATGCCGCCGAGCTGGCGCTGCGCGCCGAGGCCGAGCAGCACCCGCTGGTGCAAGCCGCCATCGCCGCCTTCCCCAAGGCCAAGATCGTCGAGATCCGCACCCCGGAGGCCGAGCAGCAGCAGGCCGCCGTCGAGGCGCTGCCCGAGGTCGAGGACGAATGGGATCCCTTCGAGGAAGACTGAGCCGGGAACATCCGCGGCGCTTCCGGGTTTGACCTTTGTCACACCCGGAGGACCCGCGATGAATTTCGACACCAGCAAAGCCACCGATCTCGCCCATAAGGCCAGCCTGCCCGCCCTGCGCGCGCGCGTGAACGACGCGTTGCCCGCCAGCCGCCGCGAACGCCTTGCCCCGATGCTCTTTGCCGGTGGCCTGCTGGCGATTGGCGCGGCGCTGCTGAAGGCCAAGCCGCGCATCGGCCATGTGCCCGAGCCGCGCCAGTTCGGCGACCTGCCGCGCCGCTCGAAGGCCCGCCGCGCGGCGCTCACCAGTCGCGATCACGTGGCCGCCTTCGCGCCCACCAATGTTACCGACTCGCTCGGCCGTTCGCTGATGATCGGCGGCGCCGCGCTGCTGCTCACCCGGCTGCTCGACGAGGCCGCGGGCCGCGACGGCAAGTAAGGATCGGCGCCCGCCACGCCGGGCGCCAAGATGCTTTCATCTTTCCGCAAATACTCACGGCGCGACGTCTTGGGCCCGCGCCCGCCCTTCATTGTTCCGCAAATACGCCCGCCCCGCCCTTGTCGCCTGCCGGTGTCATCCGTATCTAGAGAACCAAGCCTCAGACAGGAGAGATCAGATGTTCAAAGGATTGGGCGGTCTTGGCGATATGGCCAAGATGATGAAGGCCGCGCAGGAGATGCAGAGCAAGATGGCCGAGCTGCAGGAAGGCCTGCACACCACGATGGTCACCGGCGAGTCCGGTGCGGGCCTCGTCAAGGCGACCGCCACCGCCAAGGGCGAGCTCAAGGGTCTCGACATCGATCCCTCGATCTTCAACAGCGACGACAAGGAAGTGGTCGAGGACCTCATCCTTGCCGCCGTCAAGGACGCGCAGGCCAAGGCGCAAGAGCGCGCCGAGCAGGAGATGCGCAAGCTCACCGAAGAGATGGGCCTGCCCGCCGACATGAAGATGCCGTTCTAAGACGCCTGCCGCAGACCCCTCGTCTGGCCGGACAAGGCGGAGCGCCGCACGGCGCTCTGCGAGATTCCCCAGATGCGGGCCGCGGTGCAGAAGGTCCCTCCCCCATGCCCGACCGCAGCGAGATCGACGCGTTGATCGAGATGATGGCCCGCCTGCCGGGTCTCGGGCCGCGTTCGGCGCGGCGCACGGTGCTGCATCTCATCCGCAAGCGCGAGCTGCAGTTGACGCCGCTGGCCGAGCTGATGAGCCGGGTCGCCGCCAGCGCCCGCGAGTGCCTCAACTGCGGCAATGTCGGCACCGAAGAGATCTGCCCGATCTGTGCCGACGAGCGCCGCGGCAACGGCCAGCTTTGCGTGGTCGAGGACGTGGGCGATCTTTGGGCCATGGAGCGCGGCGGCAGCTTCAAGGGGCGCTATCACGTGCTGGGCGGCACGCTCTCGGCGCTCGACCGCGTCGGCCCCGAAGAGTTGCGCATCCCGCAGCTGGTGGCGCGGGTGGAGAGCGAGGGGATCACCGAGGTGATCCTTGCGCTTAACGCCACCGTCGATGGACAGACCACCGCCCATTACATCGCCGACCAGCTTGAGACCCGCGTGGCGCTCAGCTCGCTGGCGCAGGGCGTGCCGATCGGCGGCGAGCTCGACTATCTCGACGACGGCACGATCACCGCAGCGCTCAACGCCCGTCGCAAGCTCTGAGCGCCTGCCCCGCCCCCAGTCCCAGCCCCACCGTAACGCGTCTGTGACAGGTGCCATCTGGGCGGACGGGCGCTTTGGAGCTACAGCACTGCTATGACCCGCGCATCCTCCTTCCCGCTCGCCCTTCCCCTCGCTTTCGTCTCCAGCCTTGTGCTCGCCCTGCCCGCCGCACAGGCGCAGGAAGCCGCCTCGCTGTCGCAGATGGACCTGCTGTCGCGAGAGATCGGCCTTGGCATCGGCCATAGCGCGCTGGATGCACAGCAGCCCGGCGCTTTCACCTCGGGTTATGCCGCTGGCGGCAGCACCAACCCCGACGATGCGCAGGGCTCGGATTACAACACCCGTGGCGCCGTGCTGGGCTATGGGTTCGGCAGCGGCCTCTCGGCCTTCATGGGCTACGCGCAGGGTACTTCGGAGGTGGATGGCGATCTTGGCGAGGCACGTATCCGGTCGTATTTTCTTGGTGCGGGCTATGCCGGGGCGGCGCATGGCGTCGATTATGCCGCGGCGCTCTACATGGGGCGCACGCACAACAAGCTGTCCAGCCCATCCTCGGTCAGCGGCAGCACCGACCACAATGGCCGCCTGCTGGGGCTGAGCCTGCGCGGCGCGACGATGCTGAAACAGGGCGAGGCACCGGGCACCGGGATCGACCTCGTGGTGTCCGGCGACGTGCTGCGCCATGCCACAGGCAATTACACGCTGCACCACATTGATGCAGAGGTAGAGAACCGCGTGACTTACGCCACTTCGATGCGCCTTGAGATGGGCGCGCCGATGCGGGCCAAGGGCGGCCTGCTGCGCCCCTACGCCGCCTATGTGGTGAACGGCGGCGATCAGCCCGACCTCGATTTCGCCGCGGGCGGCAGCCTTGGCGCGACCGATCTGCTTAGCGAAGATCAACTGGCCATCGGCCTTGGTTTCGAGGGTGGCAGCGGCTTTGGCACGCGGATCGAGGCGGCGTCGGATTTCGACGGCACCGAGGCGCTGAGCGCGCGGCTCACCTATCGCTTCTGAGCCGCGCCGGGTGCTTACGCCAGCGCTTCGGCGGCGTCCCCTTCCCGGTCCTGCACCAGAACCGGCGCCCGCGCAGTGACCACCAGCGCGGGCACATCGGCACCGCGATCCTGCCGCAGAACGCAGTCTTCGAACGCCACCCCGACAAACCCAGCCTGCGCCAGAAGCTGTTCGACATAGAAGCGCGAATGGGCAAAGCGGCGGCTTTCCCGCAGCTGCACCGGCGCGTCTCCTAGCTCGACAGTGAAGGCAAGGTGCCCCCCCGGCGCGAGGGCCCCGGCGCACCAGCCGATCACCCGTTCGAGCGCGCCGAGGTAGATGAAGACATCCGCCGCCACGATCAGGTCGTGCGCAGTGCCGTCCAGCTCCAGCTGCGCGATGTCGCGTTTTTCGAGCAGGTCATAGTCGCCTTTCACCGCCGCCTCGGCCAGCATCCCCGCCGAGATGTCATAGCCACCGAGCCAGCCGCAGCGCGCGCGCAGCACCGCACCCATCAGCCCCGTGCCGCAACCAAGATCCAGCGCCCGCTCGGCCCGGACGAACCCCTGCCCGCACAGCGCGGTGATCAGCAGCTCCGGGCCGCGATACTCCAGCCGCCCGACCAGCGAGCGGTCGAAACGCGGCGCGTATTGGTCAAAGAGCAGCTCGACAAAGGCCGGAGGCATGGTCTCGGCCACCGGCACACCGCGCAGCAAATCCCGGCGCAGCCCCGCACCGAGCGGGTCACGGGGATCGGCGGCCACTGCCT
Organism: Salipiger sp. PrR002; assembly: GCF_010500775.1. Lineage (NCBI taxonomy): Bacteria > Pseudomonadati > Pseudomonadota > Alphaproteobacteria > Rhodobacterales > Roseobacteraceae > Salipiger > Salipiger sp. PrR002. The sequence goes on along the minus strand of NZ_JAAGOU010000015.1, from coordinate 72,188 downwards.
TGTCCCAAGCCTCTGCTGCGGCCTCGACAGCGCCGCAGCCTTCCAGCCATTCGCCCAGACGGAACCAGCCCGCAGCCCAGTCGGGCACGATCTGCATCACGCCCATCAGCACCTCGACCGCACCGGCCATATCGCCGAGATGCGCGAGGGTCTCGGCAAAACTCGCGCGGCGCTCGGCCGCGGGATCACCACAGGGAAAAGCGGTTCCCAGCATCACTTGTCTGTTCCAAGGGGCCCGCTCATTTGCCGGAAATGGCCACGCGGCGGGCGACACGCTGCACCTCTGAAGGGTGCATCGACGCGGGCGATACGCCGCTGACAGAGCGGCGTCAATCGCTGCCGTGAGGGCCGTGTAACCACCCGGCACCGCAAAAGAAAAGGCCCGCCACAATCGCTTGCGGCGGGCCTTTCGAAATCATCGCGAGACGCGGATCAGCCGCGCGGGTCCTCGCTGTCGTCCTCGTCGTCGTCATCGTTCGACGGCAGGTTGAAGAAGCTGTCGGCATCCGAGAAATCGCTCGGGCCCTTGTCTTCTTCCTCGTCGTCCTCGCCGCGCGGATCGGAGAGCGTGAAGGTTTCGAGACCTTCGATCGCCGAAGGCAGGCGCGGCTCGGTGTCCATGCCAAGGCTCTGCTCGGTCGACACCAGCTTGCGGCGCTCGTCGTCGGTCATCACCTCGTCGCGGTTCTTCGCGGCCTTGGCAACGGCGGCGTCAAGCTCGGACTGGCGGCACAGACCCAGCGCGACCGGGTCGATCGGCTGCATGTTCTGGATGTTCCAGTGGGTGCGCTCGCGGATCGACTGGATCGTCGGCTTGGTGGTGCCCACCAGCTTGGAGATCTGGCCGTCGGTCAGCTCGGGGTGGAACTTCACCAGCCACAGGATCGCGTTCGGACGGTCCTGACGCTTGGACAGCGGGGTGTAGCGCGGGCCACGGCGCTTGTCTTCGTCGACAGCGGCGGGGTTGTACTTCAGCTTCAGCTTGGCGAGCGGGTTCTTCTCGGCCTTGTCGATCTCGATCTGCTCGATCTGGTTGTTGGCGACCGGGTCAAAGCCCTTCACGCCGCCAGCCACGTCACCGTCGGCGATGCCTTGGATTTCCAGTTCGTGCATGCCGGTGAAATCGGCAATCTGCTTGAAGGTCAGGGTGGTGTTGTCGACGAGCCAGACAGCGGTCGCCTTGGGATGCAGCAGTTTTGCCATGGGTCATCTCCTACGTAAATCTTCTCCCCTCCCCCAAGGCGCTGGCCTCGGGAGGTCCCGGATTACTTCTCCAGGACGGGTTTCCGTTGTCGGGGAACTTCGGGCCTATATAGTCGCGCGCAACTCAAGAGGAAAGAGAAAATGCGTGCCCTGCTGATCCTGCTCGCCTGTGCCGCTCTCGCCGGAGCCGCCAACCCCGCCCGCGCGGATGGGGAACGCGCGGGCCGTTTCGACTATTACGTGCTGTCGCTGAGTTGGTCGCCGACGTGGTGCGCGCTCGAGGGCGAGGCGCGCAACTCTCCGCAATGCGACCGCGCGCTTGGCTGGGTGCTGCACGGGCTCTGGCCGCAATACGAGCGCGGCTACCCTTCTTATTGCGACACATCGGTGCGCGCCCCGAGCCGCGCCGAGACCGCCGCCATGGCCGACATCATGGGCACGCCCGGTCTGGCTTGGTACCAGTGGAAGAAGCACGGCTCCTGCGCCGGGCTGCCCGCCGAGGCGTATTTCGCCCTCGCCCGCCGCGCTTATGGCGCGGTCAAACGTCCCGAGGTTCTGCGGCGTCTGGAAGATCCGGTCACCCTGCCGGCGCAGGTGATCGAAGAGGCGTTCCTGAAGGCCAACCCGGGGCTGGAGCCCGACATGCTGACCATCACCTGCCAAGCGGGGCGCATCCAAGAAGCGCGGCTGTGCCTGTCAAAGGACCTTGATCCCGTGCCCTGCGGAAGCGATGTCGTTAAGGACTGCAGCCTGAAGGACGCGTTGCTCGACCCGATCCGCTAAGGCCGGACGCGGGCAAAAAAAACCAGAGGGCGGGCCGGGAATACTGCGATCAAATGCTTGCCAGCATACAGAAAACGGAAACGACCGTCAGTAAGACCCACCCTCTGGCGCGGCCCATACATGCTTCCGCTCCGGGCCACGTGGCCAGTCAAATCCTGCCGGAATTAAGAAAAGGTTAACAAAACCGCCCCCTGCCCATTAATGGACACTATTTTTCTCGAAGGCGGCGGATTGGCCGAAATTCCATCGTTTGGTCCCCGTCAATCGAAGCGATAGCCAAAGCGCGCGATGTCTTCGGCGCAGCTTTCCGCCACATGCTGCGCCAGCTGATCCGAGTAGTAGCCGCGATAGTCGCGCCGCCGGTCCGAAGCATTGTCCCACGGCAGATCGAGCGCGAAGCCCAGATGCGCCTCGAAGGGCGCGAGATCCTCGCCAAGATGCTCCAGCCGTATCCAGATATCGCCGCGATCGGTGCCCGCCGCGTCGCGCAGATAGCGCGAGCTGGGCCAGCCGCGCAGGCTGGCGCTGGTTTGCGGATGCAGCAGGAACGCCGGGAAGTCCAAGCCCTGCGCCAGCGCGACCGCCGGATGCGCGAACTCCTGCGTCTGCAGCCAGTGGTAATAGCTCACCATCCGGTCCCACGGGTTGCGCACCAGCGCGACGCGCCGCATCCGGGCGATCTCGTCCAGGGTCACGATGCCGTCGATATCGGCCAGCGTGGAGTGCTTCCAGAGCCGCCCGCGCGGCACCAGCCCGCGCAGCCGCCCGCGGCGTTTCTGCGCCTTCGGCGTGTCGCCGATCAGGATATCGTCGCGATGCGCCCGCGCCTCCAGCGCCCGCGCCAGAGAGGTGCCCCCGGTCTTGGGGATATGCACGAAAATATAGCCACGGCCGCGCGAGATGATCATGCGCCGACCCTAGCGTCGCCCGCCGCGCAGGACCATTCGCAAGCGCCCCTCACAGCGCGTCTTTTTCGCCACCGTGGCCGCGCCGCCTGCGCTTGCGAGGGCCTTGGCGCGCGCAGGCGATTGCCCCTGAGCGGGGAGCTTGGTAATCAGATGCGAACCCGAGGCTGAGCAGCCCCGAGACGGCCCAGAGAAAGCCCGCGAGAAAAACCTTTTGAGAAGACCGCGCCCGAGACCGCCCCACGCATGACCGCCCTCAAGGAGTATCAACGCCTCGAAGCCACCGCGCTTTGGCGGCCCGAGCCAGAGGCTCAGCGGCGCGAGGTGATCCTGTCGATGGGCGATGCCACGCTGACCGTGTCGGATATCTCCGGGCGGGCTCTGTCGCATTGGTCGATGGCCGCGGTGGTGCGCGCCAACAAGGGCCGCTCTCCGGCGCTCTACCATCCCGATGGCGATCCCGGCGAGACGCTGGAACTGGCCGAGGACGAGGCGACGATGATCGACGCCATCGACCGGGTGCTGCGCGATATCGAACGGCGCCGCCCGAAACCCGGCAAGCTGCGGCTGCGGTTGATCGGCGGCGTGGCGGTGCTGGTGCTGGCCGGTGCGCTGCTGTGGCTGCCCGGCGCTTTGCTCAACCATGCCGAACGCGTGGTGCCCCGCGCCAAGCGCGTCGAGATCGGTCAGGCGCTGCTGACGCAGATCGCCCGCGTCTCGGGCCGCCCCTGCACCAGCGCCGAGGCGGCGCGCCCGCTGCGCCATCTGGCCGCGCGCGTGCTGGGAGATACCCGCCGCAACGATCTGGTGGTGCTGCGCGACGGTGTACGCGACACGGCGCATCTGCCCGGTGGGCTGATCCTCGTCTCTGGCAGTCTGCTCGAAGACTACGAGGACCCGGACGTGGCGGCGGGCTATATCCTCGCCGAGTCGCTGCGCGCCAAACAGACCGATCCGCTGGGTGAATTGCTGGGTCATGCCGGGCTCTGGCCGAGCCTGCGCCTGCTGACCACCGGCTCGATGCCCGAAGGCGCGCTGGAAAGCTACGCCGAAGACCTGCTGACCCGCCCGCACGCCCCGCTGCCGCAAAACGTGCTGCTCGACGGGTTCGCGAAGATCGAGCTGCGCAGCTCTCCCTACGCCTATGCGCAGGACATCACTGGCGAGAGCGTTCTGGGGCTGGTCGAGGCCGATCCGCGCGCCAAGGAGGGCAGCGCGCCGGTGGTCAGCGACGCCGATTGGGTACGCCTGCAGGGCATCTGCGGCGGCTGAGCAAGCGGCGAAGCGGCGCTGCTCCCTCCGGCGCTTAGGCAGGATCCCCAGCGGGTCTTTTTGCGTATTTTTAAAGAGAAGAAGAGGCGGGGCTCAGCGCAGGTAGGCCTCGCGGTAGCCGGTGGCTTGGACTTGCGCCAGCGCGCGGCTGGCGGCGCGGGCATCGCTGTAGGGACCGACGCGCAGGCGGCGCATCTCGTCCGAACCGCGCTGCAGCATTTGCACAGGCAGGCCGGCAGCCTGCAGGCGGCGGCGCGCCTCGGCGGCCTTGTCGCCGGTGGTGAAGGCGCCGATCTCGACAAACTTGGGGCTCGCGGCAGTCGCCGAAGCGCTGTCGGAGGCTGCGGCGGTGAGTGTCGTTGCGCCGCTGTTGCGCGGTGCCTGCACCAGAATGAGATCGGGATCGCCTTCAAAGCGGACGCGCGGCGCGCGCGCCGTCACACGGGTTCCGGCGGTCGAGGCGCGCGGCACGGTCTGGGTCCAGATGCGCTGGCTGTCGTAGTAGCCCTCGACGGTCTGCAGCGCGCGATGCGGGTTGAGCCGGTCATCTTCCCACGCCGGGCGGTAGCCCGCGGGCAGCACGGTGCGCTCTGCCGGGCCTTCCTCATAGACGTGGCGCGGCACGATGCGGGTGCTGCCGGGCACCATAAGAGCCCCCTCTTCCCAGCTGCCCCTGCCACCGCCGTGATTGTAATAGACGTTCTTGCCCGGTCCGGGCGCCTCGCCGCGGCGCACCTCGGTGACATAGGGCGCGGACTGCGGGCCGCAGCGCACGCGCCGTCCATTGCTTGTGATTTCGCCCGAAAAGCCCGGCGGGCAGGCCCCGCCGACCAGCTTGCTGCCGGGGGCCACCGGCGCTGGCGCACGGCTCGGCGCAGGTACGGTGGCAACCACCCGCGGCGCGGGCGCGGCGGGCGGTTTCGAGGCCGGGGCCTTGACCACCGGAGCCGGGGCGCTGGCGGGTTTCGAGGCGACCGTGGCCATGGGCTGCGCCGAGGTGGTGCGGGTGGTGGTGCGGGTCGGAGCGGGGGCCGATACCGCCGCCGGAGCCGCCGCCGTCGCGACCGGCTGTGCGGCAGGCTTGGTGACCGGCGCGGGTTTCGGGGCCGGTTGCGCCGCAGGCGCTTCGACGGTGCGCGTCGCGGTGCGGGCGCTGGCGCCGAGGCTCGGCGCGTAGCCGCAGACCGGGTCACCAGCGCGGCTGACCCGCGGCACCCAGATCACCGCATCATCAAAGCCCGCGCGCACGAAGACGCAGCCCTTGCTGTCCACATATTGCGCGGCCTCATAGCTGGCCGGCGGCACCTCCGCCGGCTCGCTGATGGTGTCGATCCGCTGCGCCAGCGCGGGCGCGGCGGACAGGGCGCCGAGAGCTAGGGTGGCGGGACCCGCCAGAATGTTGGCCAGCACTTTGAAACGCATGTCGTCCCCCGGAAACTACCCTCTCAGCTTTGCATGAAGCCCCCAAAGCTGTAAAGCGTTGCGAGGGCTTATTTTGTGCCGAACATGCGATCGCCCGCATCCCCTAGTCCCGGAACGATATAGCCCTTCTCGTTGAGTTTCTCGTCCAGCGCGGCGGTGATGATCGGCACATCGGGATGCGCCTCTTCCATCCGCTTGACCCCTTCGGGCGAGGCCAGAAGGCACAGGAAGATGACATTCTTGGCGCCCGCCTGCTTCAAAAGGTCGATCGCGGCGACCGAGGAATTGCCCGTGGCCAACATCGGATCGACGGCGATCACCGTGCGGTCTTCGAGGTTCTTGGGCACCTTGAAGTAATATTGCACCGGCTCGAGCGTTTCCTCGTCGCGGTAGAGCCCGACGAAGCCGACGCGGGCCGCAGGAATGAGCTCGAGAATGCCGTCGAGCAGGCCGTTGCCCGCGCGCAGGATCGACACCAGCGCCAGCTTCTTGCCCTCGATCGTCGGGGCGGCCATCTCGCACATCGGGGTTTCGATCTGCTTGGTGGTCACCGGCAGCTCGCGGGTGACCTCATAGGCCAGAAGCAGGGAAATCTCGCGCAGCAGCTGGCGGAAGGAGGCGGTCGACGTATCCTTCTCGCGCATCAGGGTCAGTTTGTGCTGCACCAGCGGGTGATCGACAACGGTCAGGTGTTTCATGCGCTCTCCAGTCTTTTCAGCAGCGCCTCGCGCATGTCGGCCGAGCAGAAGGCCGCATTGGCAGAGGTCTTGGCAATCTCGGTGAAGTCCTCTTCCTCCCAACCGAAGGTGCGTGCAAGGTTTTCATACTCCTGCACCATGGTGGAATGGAAAAAGGGCGGATCGTCGGTGGAAATGGTCACCTTGGCGCCGCGTTCGCGCAGCTTCTGGATCGGATGCGCCGAGAGCTTGGGGTAAACGCCAAGCTGGACGTTCGAGCCCGGGCAGACCTCCAGCGTGATGCCCTTTTCGGCGATCAGATCGACCAGCGCCAGATCTTCGATGGCGCGCACCCCATGGCCGATGCGCTCGACGCCAAGATGCTCGATGGCGTTGCGCACCTCTTGCGGGCCGCGCCATTCGCCGGCGTGGGTGGTGAGCCGCAGCCCCGCCTCGCGCGCCATGTCGAAACTATAGGCAAAGTCGCGCTGCTCGCCTTTGTTCTCGTCGCCGCCCATGCCAAAGCCGGTGATCCACTCGCCCGCCGTCTCGGCCGCACAGAGCGCGGATTTCTTGGCAACCTCCGGCCCGAAGTGGCGCACGCAGGTGACGATGCCGCGCAGGGTGATGCCCATGTCGCGCTCGGCCGCATCGGCCGCTTCCTGCATGGCGTGCAGATACTCGCGCCATGCACCCAGATCACCGCCGCCGCAGAAGTCGGGCGAGATGAAGGTCTCGGCGTAGATCACCCCGTTCTGCGCGCATTCCTCGAGCACGGCGCGGGTCAGCCGGGCGTAATCCTCAGGGGATCGGAGCACCGAGGTCGCCGCCTCATAGGTCTGCAGGAAATGCACGAAGTCGCGGTACTCATAGGTGCCATCCTCGGCAAAGACCCCGTCGAGACGCACCTTCTTTTCCTGCGCGAGCCCGCGGATGAAGGCTGGCGGCGCGGCGCCTTCGATATGCAGGTGCAACTCCACCTTCGGCAGCGCCTTGATCCGGTGCAGGCTCTCCTCGTCGTGGTCTCTGGGGTCTCTCAAAGGAAGCTCCTTCCCGGTCCTTGCGCGGGCACCTCAAGGTGCGCCGCGATGCTGGCTGCCACATCGGCAAATTCGATCCGCCCGATCTGCCCTGCCCCGCGCCCATATACAAGTACCGGAACCCGCTCGCGCGTGTGGTCCGTGCCAACCCACGTGGGGTCATTGCCGTGATCGGCGGTGATCAGCAGCAGATCCCCCTCGCGCAGGCGCGGCAGCAGCCTGCCAAGCTCGGCGTCGAACCATTCGAGCGCGCGGGCGTAGCCAGAGACATCGCGCCGGTGGCCGTAGAGGCTGTCGAACTCGACGAAATTGGCGAAGGTGAGCGAGCCCTCCTCGGCGCCGTCAACGAGATCGCCAAGGTGCCGCATGAGCGTCGCGTCATCGCCTTTGCGCAGCTCGTCGATCCCCTGCATCGAGAAGATGTCGCCGATCTTGCCGACCGCATAGACGCGCCGCCCCGCATCCTGCACCCAATTGGTGAGGATCGGCTCGGGCGGGGTGATCGCGTAGTCATGCCGGTTGGTGGTGCGCTTGTAGCTGCCGGGGCTGCCGACGAAGGGCCGCGCGATGACCCGGCCAACCTTCATCCGGTGCAGCGTCGGCGCGATTGCCTCGCAAAGCGCCAGCAGGCGATCCAGACCAAAGCTCTCTTCATGCGCGGCGATCTGGAAGACGCTGTCGGCGGAGGTATAGCAGATGGGCCAGCCGCTGCGCTGATGCTCTGCACCGTACTCGTCGAGCATCACCGTGCCGGAGCCGTGGCAATTGCCCAGCGTGCCCGCGACCCCGGCGATCTTGCAGACCTCTGCCAGCAGTTCTGCCGGAAAGACCGGCGCTGTCTCGGGGAAATAGTGCCAGTCCCATGGCACTGGCAGACCCGCCAGTTCCCAATGGCCCGAGGGCGTGTCCTTGCCCTTCGAGCACTCGCTCGCCGCGCCCCAGAGCGCCGAAGGCTCCGCCTCCAGCCCCGGCACCTCGTCGCCGCTGGCAAGCCGGGTCGCCGCGCCCAGCCCCAGCGCATCCAGCACCGGCAGATGCAGACGGCCGCTGCGCCGCTCTTCCGCCCGACCTGCGGCGCAGGCCTGCGCGATATGCGCCAGCGTATTGGCCCCCGTGTCGGGGACGCCTGCGTTGAAATAACCCGCCGCATCCGGCGCACCGCCGATGCCCACCGAATCCATCACCACCAGAAATGCCCGCATCAGGCGATCCTTTCCCGCACCAAAGGCGCCACGTCAGGCGCATCGCCAAGACGGATCGCTGCGCTCACCGCAGCCGCCGCCGCCTCCGCCGCCGCGCGGCTGGCGGCATGGACCCGCGCCAAGGGCTGCCCCGTCTCGACCCGCTGGCCGAGCCGCAACACATCCGACAGGCCGACGGCGGGATCGACGCGGTCCGTCTCGACTTCGCGGCCACCGCCAAGATGCACCACGGCAAGCCCCAGCGCCTCGCCATCCATCGCCGCCACATGGCCGGCCTCGGGCGCGGGCACATCCAGCACCACCGGCGCTGCCGGAAGCAAATCGCGCCAGCGCTCGACAAAATCCGAAGGCCCGCCCAGCCCGGCGACCATGCGCCCAAAGCGCTCTACCGCCGCGCCGCTCGTTACGGTCTCGCGCAGCCGCGCCGCGCCGCCCTCGATCCCGGCGCTGACCAAAAGCTCGGCCCCCAGCGCCACCGACAGATCGAGCAGCGGCCCGCCCGCGCCCTCGGTCAGTACCTGCATGACGCAGCGCACTTCCAGCGCATTGCCAAGCGCATCGGCCAGCGGCTGATCCATATCGGTGATCAGCGCCGTGGTCGGGCAACCCGCCGCATTTGCTGTGCCGACGAGCGAGCGCGCCAGCGCGCGTGCCTCCTCCATGGTCTTCATGAACGCGCCCGAACCCACTTTCACGTCGAGCACCAAGCCCTCAAGCCCCGCCGCCAGCTTCTTCGACAGGATCGACGCGGTGATGAGATCGAGGCTCTCCACCGTCGCGCTCACGTCGCGGATGGCGTAGAGCCGCTTGTCGGCAGGCGCGATCCCTTCCGAGGCCGAGACGATGGCGCAGCCCGCCTCGCGCAGCACGTCGCGCAGCCGCTCCTCCGATGGCGCGGTGTCATAGCCAGGGATCGCCTCGAGCTTGTCGAGCGTGCCGCCGGTATGGCCCAGCCCGCGCCCCGAAATCATCGGCACATAGACCCCGCAGGCCGCCAGCATCGGCGCCAGCACGAGGCTGACGCAATCGCCCACGCCGCCGGTGGAATGCTTGTCGAGCACCGGCCCCGGCAGATTCCAGCGCAGCACATGGCCGCTGTCGCGCATCGCCAGCGTCAGCGCCGCGCGCGCCTCCTCCGAAAGCCCGCGCAGGCAGACCCCCATGGCAAAGGCCCCGGCCTGCGCATCGCTCACCGCGCCGCTCGCCAGCCCTTCGGCGAACCAGCGCAGCGCCGCGCCAGAGGGCTCCTCTCCGCGCCGCAGGGCCGTGATGACCGTCCGCGCGTCCATCAGGCGCGGTCCATATGCCCCGTACCGAAGGCGCCAGGCAGCAGCTCGCCCACGGTGGTCTCCAGCGTCGCGCCATCGGTGGTGGCCAGCGTCACCTTGGCATGGGTCTTGCCAAACTCGGCCAGTTTCTGCCGGCAGCCGCCGCAGGGCGGCAGCGGGTGTTCGCAATCGGCGATCACATAGGCCTCGACGATCTCCGTCTCGCCCGCCGCGACCATGGCCGCGATCGCCCCGGCCTCGGCGCAGGTGCCCTCGGGATAGGCGACATTCTCGACGTTGCAGCCGGCGTAGATTTTCCCCGAGGGTGCCAGCATCGCCGCCCCCACCTTGAATTTCGAATAGGGAACATAGGCGTTTTCACGCACCGCGCGGGCGGCTTTCTCGAGCGACATATCGCACCTCTTGTGGTCTTTCGCCGCCCATGTTGCGGGCCGCCCGGAGCGATTGCAATCCCCGCGCCTGCCCGCCCGCTTCGTCTAGAGAAAAATATCCCACGGGGGGCCGGGGGTGTGAAACCCCCGGCGGCGCTACAGCCTCGTCAGGCCGAGCCTTTCGGCAGGGGCGTGCGCGCCTTGTTGTAGTCCGACCAATCCTCGATCTGCGGATACCATTGCCGCCGCCAGGCCTTCACCTTGGGGTTCATCACCCGCCGCCAGACCGGGGGCACCATCGCCGCCATGGTCATCACCGGATAGCCATAGGGCAGCTGCGGCGCCTCGGTCTCGGCGTAGTTCTGCAGCAGCGGAAAGCGCCGGTCGGGCTTGTAGTGGTGGTCCGAATGGCGCTGCAGGTTGATCAGCAGCCAATTGGTCGCCGTATGCGCCGAGTTCCACGAATGGTGCGGCTTGACGTGCTCGTAGCGCCCGCCCCCGAGGTGCTCGCGGGTCAGCGCGTAATGCTCGACGTAATTGGTCAGCTCCAGCTGCCAGATCGCCACGCCCGCCTGCACGAGGAACAGCGCCAGCCCGCCCCAGCCGCCGACGATCAGCGCCAGCACCAGCATGGCAAGCTGCAGCCCGAGATAGAGCCAGAACGGGTTGCGCCGGTGCCACCACGGCAGGCCGCGGCGGGCCAGAAGTTTCTTCTCGGCGCGGAAGGCCGAAACCGGGCATTCGCGCAGCACCCGCGGGTAGTAGCGATGAAAGCCCTCGTTGTAGCGCGCGGTGACCGGATCGCGCGGCGTGCCGACCCAGACGTGATGCACCAGCAGGTGCTCCGAGCGGAAATGCGAATAAAGCACCATGGCCAGCAGCCAGTCCCCGAGCCGCCGTTCGAGGTTGTTGCGCTGGTGCAAAAGCTCATGCGAGTAGACGATCCCCACCGTGCCGGTCATCACCCCGGTGCCGAAGAAGACGCCGAATTTCTCCAAGGTGGTCAGCGCGTCATTGCCCGAGACGTACCAGATCAGCGCGAACAGCGTGACGAATTGCACCGGCGCCCAGAGCATCACGCCGGCGCGGTACCAAAGCAGCGCCCGCTCTTCGGTCTGCGGATCGGCGTTCTCGGTGTTCAGCCCCAGCGCCGCATCCAGCGCCGAGAAGAGATACCATGTGGCCAAGGGCGGCAGCAGCACCCAAAGCCCGCCGTTCAGCGCGCCCAGCCAGACCAGAACCGGCAGCATATAGACCAGCCAGAACGGCGCGGCGGCCGTCCAGCGCGCGAATTTCTCTGCAGCGATCATGCACTCGTCCCCAACGTCTGCCCCAAACATCGCCTCTGGCTGGCGCAGGTCGCGTGCTGAGGGCCTTGCGCCGCAGCTTGTCCCGATCCGGCCTCTTCGGTCAATGCGACCCAAGGGCCGGGGCGGCGTGACGTTGCCGCACAGCCTCAGCCAAGGGACAGACTAAGTCAGAGGCCGGGCTCAGCCCGAGGTCAGGGCGAAGGCCTTGCGCATCACCGTGGGCAGATCATCGGGGTCAAACACCTCCGCCTCGACAAACGCCCCGCGCTCGGGCTGGCGCTCCATCGGCACCAGCGCGGTCTTTACCGTCAGGCGCAGGTGGAAATGGGTGAACGTGTGGCGGGCCTCGGCGTTGAGCGTCTTCCACTCGGCGCGGATCGGCGGCGCGTCGGCGGGTGCCTCCTCACCCCAGTCCGAGCCCGGCCAGCCCAGCATCCCGCCCAAAAGCCCGCTGTCGGGGCGGCGCTCCAGCAGCCACGCGCCATCCACCCGCTTCACCAGATAGGCGATGCCGTGGCGCGTCGGCTTGCGCTTCTTGGGGGCCTTTTTCGGCAGCTCTGCCTGCGTGCCGTGATCCCATGCGGCGCAGGCGGTGCGCCACGGGCAGAGACCGCAGGCCGGGTTGCGCGGCGTGCAGATGGTGGCGCCAAGGTCCATCACCGCCTGCGCATAATCGCCGGGCCGCTGCTGCGGCGTCAGCGCGGCGGCATATTCCGTCAGCACCGGCTTCGACTGCGGCAGCGGCATATGCTCGTCGTGCAGCCGCGCCATGACCCGCTCGACGTTGCCGTCCACCACCGTCTCGGGCAGATCAAAAGCGATCGCCGCCACCGCCGCCGCGGTATAGGGCCCGACACCGGGCAGCGCACGCAGCCCGTCGAGGCTTTGCGGAAAAACGCCGCCATGCTGATCCGCCACCACCCGCGCGCATTTCAGCAGGTTGCGGGCGCGGGCGTAATAGCCCAGCCCGGCCCATGCCGCCATCACATCGGCATCCTCGGCGGCGGCAAGATCGCTCACCGTCGGCCAGCGCGAAGTAAATGTTTCGAAATAGCTTTTCACTGCTGCGACAGTGGTCTGCTGCAGCATGATCTCGGACATCCACACGCGATAGGGATCGGGCCGCACCCCCGCCGCATGCGCGGCAGGGCTCACCCGCCACGGCAGCTCGCGCGCGTGGCGGTCATACCAGGTGAGCAGATCTTCGGCCCGTGCGCTGTCACGCATGGCTGACATTCCCTTGATCATCGACGACAAAAGCGATTCCTTGCTGGCACGTGAATGCGGGGTCACTAGAATAGGTCCGCAGAGAGGGATTCAAGATGGCACGGCGCAACACCACCACATATGGCTTCGCCAAGACATCGGGGCTGCTGAACGCGCAGATCCGCAAGGCGAGCGAGAGCCGCGGCTTTGCTCAGTCGCGCCTGCTGACCCATTGGGAAGAGATCGTCGGCGCCGATGTGGCCGCCATCGCCCGCCCGGTCGAGGTGAGCTATGGCCGCAAGGCCTTTGGCGCGACGCTGACCCTGCTCACCACCGGTGCCAACGCGCCGCTGCTGGAGATGCAGAAAGAGCAGCTGCGCGACAAGGTCAACGCGCTCTACGGCTACAATGCCATCGCCCGCATCCGCATCACCCAGACCGCCAGCACCGGCTTTGCCGAGGGCCGCGTCGCCTTTGGTCACGCGCAAAAGGTTGAAAAGCCAGAGCCCTCTCCCGAGATCAAAGCCGAGGCCCATAAGGTGGCCGGAGACATTCACGACGACGGGCTGCGGCAGGCGCTGGAGCGTCTGGCTGGCAACGTCATTTCGAAATCGCGGCGCTGAATGCGCTGCAGCAAGGCAACCACAAGAGGACCTTACATGACCCGCATTCTTCCCGTCGCCGCGCTTGCGACCGCCTTCGCCCTTGGTGGCGGCTGGCTGCTCGAGGCGCCCCGCGTCACGCCCACGGGGATCGCCCTGCCCGGCGCGGCCGCCGCACAGGAGGCAAGCAGCGAGGCCAGCTCCGATGAAGCGCCCGAGATCATCGAGATGGTGAAGGGCGATGCCGACGCCCCCGTCGAGATCGTCGAATACGCCTCCTTCACCTGCCCGCACTGCGCCCGTTTCTCGAACGAGGTGCTGCCGCAGATCGAGGAGAACTACATCAAGACCGGCAAGGTCAAACTGGTCTACCGCGATGTCTATTTCGACAAATACGGCATGTGGGCGGCCATGGTCGCGCGCTGCGGCGGTCCCGAGAAGTTCTTTGGCATCTCCGACATGATCTACGAGACGCAATCGTCGTGGGTCAAAGCGGGCTCGGATCAGGGCATCGCCGACGAGCTGCGCAAGATCGGCCTGATGGCTGGCATCGGCAAGGAAAAGCTCGACGCCTGCATGAACGATGGCGCCAAGCTCAAGGCGCTGGTCGAATGGTATCAGGAAAACGCGACGCGCGACGATATCTCGGCGACGCCTTCGTTCATCATCGACGGCAAGCCCTACTCGAACATGTCCTATGACGACTTCGCCGAAGTGCTCGACGAGCACTACGAAGCGGCACAGTAATCAGCGGAAAAACAACCCGGCAAAGCAACGCGAGGCGCGTCCCGAGGGGCGCGCCTTTTTCCGTGGCAGCGCGGCACTTGGAGCGAGACTCAGAAAACTTCGAAACCGCGACGATCCGGCATCTTTGTCTGTGGCCTTTCCCCAAAAGCGCCGCTAATTCAGCGTTTGTAAACCGCCCAGTAATTAATCGAAGGCAGCCCCGGCGTGGCGAAAGAAATCGAACGCAAGTTCCTCGTGACCCATGAGGGTTGGAAAGCCTCGGTAACCAAAAGCGAGCGTTTGCGGGACGGGCTGATCGCGGCCGCGGGCGGGCGCAAGGCACGGGTCCGTTTCTATGACGACCGCGCCACGCTGTGCATCAAAGGTGCCCGCGTCGGCCTCGCACGCGACGAGTTCGAATACCCGATCCCGGCGCAAGACGCCGAAGAGATGCTGGCCTCGCATTGCGATGGCGAGGTGGTCGAGAAGACCCGCCACTATGTGCCGCACGGCGATCTTGTCTGGATGGTCGACGTCTACAGCGGCCTGCTGGCGGGCATCATCGTCGCCGAGGTGGAACTGCCGCAGGTGGACACGCCTCTGACACTGCCGACCTGGGTCGGGCGCGAGGTCACCGGGCTGCAAGAATATCGCAAGATCAACATGGTCCGCGCCCGCCGCGGCGCGCGCGACAGCCTCCGCAGCGCTTGACGCCGGGTGCCCGGCGGCGCAACAGTTCCGACGCCGCGCCCCTGCCCCTGCCGCCCCCGGCACGAGACGCCAACGGGATGCGCCGCGACAGGGAACCGACATGCTGATCCGCACCGGAGATGACCGCACGAGGCGCGTGGACCTGCTCCTCGCGGGACTGCTGTCGTCGATCGCCGGGGCGCTCAATGCGGTCGGCTTTCTGATCGCTGGCTCTTTTACCGCCAATATGACCGGCAACGTCTCGGCCCTCGCCGATCACCTCGCCCACGGCGAGTTGCTCGCCGCTCTGGCCTTCGCAGCGCTCACCGCAGCCTTCGTCTGCGGCGCCGGGCTTGCCGCGCTCGGCGTGCAATGGGGAACGCGGCGGCGGATCGGTGCAATCTACGCTCTGGCGATCGCCGCGGAGGCCGCATTGCTCCTGGCTCTCGGCGCTGCTCTGATCGATGCGCCCGGCGGCGGATCGGAGCCCCTGCTTGTCTTGGGGCTGAGCTTCGTGATGGGCCTGCAGAACGCCGTCACGACGATGATCTCGAGCGCCCGCGTGCGCACCACTCATGTCTCGGGCATGGCCACAGATATCGGCATCGGACTGGCCGCGCTGCTCGGCGGCGAAACGGCAAGACGCGAGGCGCTGCCGAAACTCACGCTGCACGGGCTGACGCTGGGCTGTTTCGCGCTCGGCGGCATCGCGGGGGCGCTGCTTTTTGGCTACGTCGGCAACTGGCTCTTCGTCATCGCCGCCGCAGCGCTGCTGCTGATCGCGCTCTCAGAACTGGCTCGCGCCCGCCGGATGTAAGCGCATCCACGCCCCGGCGCGTATAAAAACGCCCCCGCAGCAAGCTGCGAGGGCGCCTTTGGAAAACGACCGGAGCCGCGCCGCCTCAGCCGGCCTCGTCGACGCGCATCATCCGCTGCGCGAGGCTTTCGACCCCGCCCAGCCAGCGCGTGACCAGCTTGGGATCCGAGGGCGCCGCCGAGACACCTGGCTTGATCTCGCGGTTCAGTACCGCCTCGATCGCCCAAGAGACCGGCATCGACACCAGCCGCGCCATGGCCGAGCCACGCGCGTCGCCCCAGGCGTCCATCACCCAGGTCTTGTGCCAGACGGTCTCGCCCGCCTTTTCGGCCTTCAGCGTAACGCAGAGCACCACCCGGTCGGGCTCGCCCTCGGCATATTTGTTCTCGGCCAGCAATTCGCCCGCCAGCGCCGAAAGCCGCGCGTCATCGGCCGTCTCGACCTCGGCGAAGACGTCCTTCCACGCCTCGGACCAGCCGTTGAGCCGCAGCGTGCCGCGCACGAAGTCCTTCACTTTCCAGTCCTCGCCGAACTCATACTGCGCGATGAACGGCAGCGAGTCGCGGTTGGGATAGACCTCGAAGCTCTCGGGCGGATCGAGCGGCGCGTCATAGCGCGACAGCGCGTCCCACGGGCGCTGCACGTTCAGCTCTTCGAAATGGCGGATCGAGCGCGAGGGCGAGCGCAGCGCCTTCAGCACGCCGACCGGCGCCCAGGAAAACTTGTAGCGGAAGGCGTTGGCCTCTTTCGGCACGCCGCCGCAATAGCTCAGGAAGCTGATCTCATTGGCCGGATCAAACGCATCGGACGCGCGATAGGCGGCCACAAGATCATGCGCCATCAGATGGTCGATGCCCGGGTCGAGCCCGACCTCGTTGACCAGCGCAACACCGGCCTCTTTGGCCTTTGCGTCGAGCCCCTTCATTTCCGGCGAGATATAGGAGGACGAGACGAAATGCGCGCCCTTCTTGATGGCGATCTCGGCCAGCATCACGTGCCAATCCCCGGGCAGCATCGAGACAATCACGTCGCCCGGCTGCACCGCCGACTCGACCGCTTCGGGCGCGAAGGCGAGGATGCGGTTGGTCAGATCGCCGACCGCTTCGCGCGCCTTTGTCTCGGTGCGGTTCCACACCATGACATCATGCCCGGCTTCGATCAGCCGCCGCAGCCCCGGGATGGATGAAAGTCCCGTTCCGCACCAATGGATCATGCAAGTTCCTCCGTAATATACGTCGTGTAAGTGTCGGCCGCGCGGCCCCACACACCCGCATCCAGCGCTGGAAGCGCCAGAAGATGCGGCAGCAGCTGCGCGGCGAAATCCTCTGAGCTCTCGCGGGGCAAGAGCGAGGGAAGGTTGTCGATGGCCATCACGTCGAGCGGCGGATCATCATGGACCCGCAGCGCCGGCGCCTGCCAGTCGGTGACGCGGTCATAGACCTTCACCGGCGAGAAGTCACTGTCGGGGTCGCAGGCGATGTCGCCGATGGCGCGCAGCTTGCGCGGCTCGAGCCTTGCCGCCGCGGGCACAAAGACCGGCGTGCCGGGCCGTGCGAGGATGCAGTTGAAGAAGACCTCATGCTCCAGCAGCTGCGGGAACGGCCCGCCATGAGCGGTCTCGGCCATGTCCCATTTGGTGACCTGCAGCCCGAGCTTCTCGCAAAGATCGCTGGCGCCAGTGCCGACGCGCCCCAGCGCGCCAATGACGAGGGCCTTGGGCCGCGCCCCGCCCGCTGCGTCCAGCGCGTCGCGCACCGAGGCTTCCATGGCCCCGGCGCTCGGCCAGACCGAGACCGGCGCGCAGAGCCCGCCCTGCTGCTGCGCGGCATAGGACAGCAGCGTCACCGCCGCGCCCGCATAGCCCGCCCAATAGCCAAAGGCGGCGACGCGGCGGCCCTGATCGTCCACAAGATACTCAAGGTCATAAAGCGCCCCGCCACCCGCGACGAAGCGCTTCAGCAGCAGCTGCCCCAAGGGCTGGCCCTTGAAGGCATGGCCGAACATGATGTGGCGGTGGCGCAGCGGCGTGCCGTCCTCGGGCAATTCCTTGAGGCCGAAGATCAGCGCATCCTCGGGCGCCTCGGGCCAGCTGTTCTCGAGGGCAATCTCGGCGCCCGCGGCGCGATAGCCCTCGATGCCGATCACCCGCGCGCGGCTTTCCTCGACAGTGACCCGCAGCCCCGCCGCGACCAGCGCCTTCACACCCTCGGGCGTGACGCCCACCCGGTCCTCATTCGCCCGTTGCTCGGCGCGCACCCACAGATGTGTCATGTTTCTCTCCACAGCCATCTTCCCCGCCTGCCTATAGAAAAGCGGGCCGGGGTGAAAGCCGCAGAGAGGCGCGCCTCAGATATGCGTCCGCGACAGCGCCCGCTCGGCGCCTTCAAGATGCGGCACGGCGTTGAACAGCGTCAGGCACAGCCCGGTGGAAATCGGCTGGAAGCGGTGCACCGAAGTGTTCTCGATGGCAAGGCAGGCATGCGCCAGCGCCTTCATCTCAAGCCCCATGGTCACCCGCATCGCCATGCCGATGAGCCCGCCCGAGGTGACGACGACCGCGCGGCCGGAGCCGGCGCTGATCTCGGCCAGCACGTCATCCACCCGCGCCTCGAAATCGGCAAAACTCTCGGGTACGCCCTCGAGCCTGCCCTCGCGCCAATAGGTGAAGAGCTGCGGCAGATGCAGGATGAAGCCCTCGCGATCAGGGGGCAGCGCGATGCCGTGCTGCTGCTGCATGAGCTGCGCCATGGTGAAATATTCCAGCTCGTTGAGCCGCGCGTCTTCCACCACCTCAAGACCCAGATCCATCTCGGCCGCGGTCTCTTGGTGCCGCCGCAGCGTGCCACTATAGGCGCGGGCAAAGACCTCGCCGCTGCCGCGCATATGCGCCCCCAGCCAGCGCGCCTGCTGCTTTCCAAGCGCGCTCAGCCGGTCGTAGTTGATCTCGTCCTTGGCATGGGTATTGGCCTGCCCGTGCCGCACGAGGGTGACATGCGACATGCCAGCCCCTTTCATTGTTCCAAAAACACGCCCGGGGTGAGCCGCGGAGCGGCGAGGGGGCCGCGCCCCCTGCCACGCTCACCGCCCAGCAAACCTCAGCTATAGCTCTCCGGCCCGTTGGCCTGCGCCGCCGAATAGCGGTCGCCATGCGCCCAGCCCACCGGCAGCACCTCTTCGATCCGCGCCAGATCCTCTGCCGAGAGCGCGATTTTCGTGCCCGCGAGCAACTCCCTGAGGTGATCGACCGACCGCGTGCCGGGGATCGGGATGATGTGCTCGCCGCGGCTCAGCAGCCATGCGATCGACAGGCCCGCCGCGGGCACGCCCATCTCGGCAGCCAGCGCGCGGAACTTGTCGGTGATGGCGAGATTGGCCGTCAGGTTCGGTTCCACAAACCGCGGGTTCACCGACATGAAGGCGCTTGCGGCCACCGCCTCGCGCGACAGCGGGTGATCGGTCAGCAGCGAGCGCCCCACGGGCGAGAAGGCGACCAGCGCGGTGCCAAGCTCGGCGCAGGCCTGCACCAGCCCCAGTTCGACGATCCGCGTCTGCAGCGAATACTCCGATTGCACCGCCGCGACGGGATGCACGGCGGCGGCGCGGCGCAGCGACGACGGCGCGATCTCGGAAAAGCCGAAGGCGGCGATCTTGCCCTTCTTCACGAGGCCCGCGAGCGTCTCCGTCACCTCCTCGATGGGCCGGGCCTGCTCGCGCCGGTGCACGTAGAACAGATCGACCTGCTCGACGCCGAGCCGCTGCAGCGAGCCATCAAGCTCGGCCTCCAGATGCTCGGGCGAATTGTCGTAGCAGCGCTTGCCCGCCGCATCCTTGGTGATCCCGGCCTTGGTCGCGATATGCAGCATCTCGCGCCCGCCCGAACGCGCCTTGAGCCAGCTGCCGATGGCCTTTTCGGAGCGCCCCATGCCGTAGACGTTGGAGGTGTCCACATGGCGCACCCCCGCCTCGACCGCCGCGTCGAGCACCGCATGCGAATCGGCCTCGGTGGTCTCTCCGTAGAAATCGGCAAAGGACATCGCCCCGATGCCGAAGGCGGGAAGCTCCGGCCCGCCTCGTCCCATACGCATCATCTTCATGCCGTGCCCTCCCCTGCGGTGGCGCCGCGGGATACGATCGCGGCGATGGCCGCGGCAACCGCCGCGTCGATATCCATTTTCGAAGTGTCGATCATCACCGCGTCCTCCGCCGGTTTCAGCGGCGCGTCGGCCCGCGTGGCGTCGCGGTGGTCGCGCTCGCGGGTGTCGTTCAGAACCGTCTGGTAATCGGTCTCGGCGCCGCCCGCGACCAGTTCCTCGAACCGCCGCCGGGCGCGCACCTCGGCGCTGGCGGTGACAAAGAGCTTGGCCTCGGCCTCGGGGCAGATCACCGTGCCGATGTCGCGCCCGTCGAGCACCGCGCCGCCGTCGCGGCGGGCAAAGGCGCGCTGAAAGTCGAGCAGGGCCGCGCGCACCTCGGGGATCACCGCAACCCGCGAGGCGGCGATGCCCACATCGGCGGTGCGCAGCCCCTCGGCCTGCAGGTCCTCGGGCACCAGCGCCAGCGCGGCCTCGGTCGGATCGGTGCCCTCCAGCATCTTGCGCCCGACGGCGCGATAGAGCAGCCCGGTGTCGAGATGCGCAAAGCCGAAATGCGCCGCCACGGCACGGCTGATCGTGCCCTTGCCGGCAGCCGCCGGCCCGTCGATGGCGATGGTAAAGGCCATGAGGTGTCCTTTCGTCAGATCGCGGTCTTTATCGCCCGCTGCCCGGCGCCCTTCAAGCAGATGCCCGGCCAGATGCCCTGCACGCCCCGCTCAGCGTTTCGGCCCCTGCCGCCAGAGGCTGAACAGCATCACGCCGCAGATTGCCAGCAGGACGAACTTCAGCCGGGTGAAGAGGCTCGCCCAATCAACCAGCGCATGGTCAAGCGCGACTGGCCCGCGCAGCAGCATCTCGTTGATCAGCAGGTTCTCGGCGGCGTCCGCGCCGATCCACGCCAGCGCCAGCAGCACGAAGACCCCGCGCCGCCACCACGCGCGCCCGCGCGACAGCGCGACGGCGCCGAGGATCAGCGTAATGCCGAAGGCCACGCGGAAGGCCATGCCCAGCCAGCGCATCTCGAGCAGATAGACCGCACGGGCGCGCTCGCTCAGCGCCAGCAGATATTGCTGCGCGTCGAGGGCGGAATAGCCAAGCGCGCGCAGATCGAAGGGCAGCAGCCCGCTGGCACCGGGCCAGAGCACGGTGGCGGCATAATACCCCATGCAGAGCAGCAGCGCGGCGGCCAGCGCCGCGACGACCGGCAGCAGGCGGCTCACGCCTCGCGGCCCAGATCGGCCCCCAGCGAGGTCATCAGGCTTTCAAAGATCGGGAAGGAGGTGGCGATCGGACCGCCGTCATCGACCCGCACCGGCTCTTCGGTGGCCAGACCCATCACGAGGAAGGACATGGCGATGCGGTGGTCGAGATGGCTCTGGGTCGTGGCGCCGCCTTTGACGTCGCCGAAGCCACGGCCATGCACCGTCCACCAATCCTCGCCCTCGTCGACCTCCACGCCGTTGAGGCGCAGGCCGGTGGCCATGGCGTCGATCCGGTCGCTTTCCTTCACCCGCAGTTCCTTGACGCCGGGCATATGGGTCTTGCCCTGCGCGAAGGCCGCGACCACCGACAGCACCGGGTATTCGTCGATCATGCTGGCGGCGCGCTCGGCGGGCACCTCGATACCCTTGAGATCGGGCGAGAATTTCGCGCGCAGATCGGCGACCGGCTCGCCGCCCTCTTCGCGCATGTTCTCGAAGGTCAGATCGGCGCCCATCTCCTGCAGGGTAAAGAACAGCCCCGCGCGCGTGGGGTTGAGGCCGATGTTGGGCACCAGCACGTCCGACCCTTCGGTGATCAGCGCCGCGCAGACCGGGAAGGCCGCCGACGAGGGATCGCGCGGCACGATGATGGTCTGCGGCTTCAGCTCGGGCTGACCCACAAGCGTTATCACCCGGCCCTCGTCGGTTTCCTCGGTGGTGACCTGCGCGCCAAAACCGGTGAGCATCCGCTCGGAATGGTCGCGGGTCGCCTCGCGCTCGATCACCACGGTCTCGCCGGGGGCGTTGAGACCGGCCAGCAGCACCGCCGATTTCACCTGCGCCGAGGGCACCGGGGTGGCGTAGCGCACCGGGATCGCATCGGCAGCGCCGACGATGGTCATCGGCAGCCGCCCGCCCGAACGCCCATAGGCGCGCGCGCCGAACAGCGCCAGCGGATCGGTAACGCGGGCCATGGGCCGCTTGTTCAGCGACGCGTCGCCGGTGAACGTGGCGGTGATCGGCGTCGTGGCCATGGCGCCCATGATCAGCCGCACACCGGTGCCGGAGTTGCCGCAATCGATGACATTGCCCGGCTCGGCAAAGCCGCCAACGCCGACGCCATGCACATGCCACGTGTCACCGCGCTTTTCGACTTCGGCGCCGAAGGCCTGCATCGCCTTGGCGGTATCGAGCACGTCCTGCCCTTCGAGCAGGCCGGTCACCTTCGTCTCGCCCACCGCCATCGCGCCGAGGATCAGCGACCGGTGCGAGATCGACTTGTCGCCGGGCACATGCGCCTCGCCCTTAAGACCCGCGGACTTGCGGGCAATCATCACAATGGGGTCCCCGTGGCTCGACATGGCGCCTCTCCTGTTATCGCTCGCGCGCCTGATAGCAGCGGGATGCGCCTGCGTCCATCGCCCGTGGCCCCTCGCCCGCAGAGGGGGGCACGCCGTTGCGCTGCGGCACAGGCTGGGCTCTAGGCAGTCCCGTGAGCAGAGTTACTTGCCCGCCCTGCCTCGGAGCCCTAGGTGTGTCACGAGGGAGGGGCACACCCGGGATCCCTCTACCGATTCCCAGAACACCAAGAAGGTTTGCATGACCGAGACAACGGCCGAATACGCCGCCGATCCGGCGGCGCGCGCCGCGCAGCCCGCATCGGCACGCATGGTGCTCTTTGCGCTGTCCATGGGCGGCTTCGCCATCGGCACCACCGAGTTTGCCTCGATGGCGCTTCTGCCCAGCTTTGCCAGCGATCTCGGCGTCAGTGAGGCGCGCGCCGCCGATGCGATCAGCGCCTATGCGCTCGGCGTCGTCGTCGGTGCGCCGGTGCTGGCCGTGGCCGGTGCCAAGATGCGCAAGCGCATGCTGCTGATCTGGCTGATGCTCGCCTTCGCCCTCTTCAACACGCTCTCGGCGATTGCCCCAAGCTTCGGGCTGTTCACCGTCTCGCGCTTTTTCTCGGGACTGCCGCATGGCGCCTACTTCGGGGTCGCTGCGCTGGTCGCCGCCTCGATCGTGCCGCGCAACAAGCGTGCCACAGCGGTCTCGCGGGTGTTTCTGGGCCTGACCATCGCCACCACCATCGGCGTGCCCGCGGCAAGCTGGATGAGCCAGTACATCGGCTGGCGCTCGGGCTTCGTCATCGTCGGGGCGCTGTCGCTGGCCACCGCGCTGGCGGTTTATCTCAAGGCGCCGCGCACCCCTGCCGATCCGGATGCCAATCCGCTGCGTGAGTTGGGGGCGCTGAAGAACCGGCAGGTCTGGCTGACGCTGGCCACGGGCGCGGTGGGCTTTGGCGGGTTCTTCGCGGTCTATACCTACATCGCCTCGACGGTGAAGAGCACGCTGGGCGCCTCGGACGACACGGTGGCGCTGATGCTGATGGTGGCCGGGCTGGGCATGACGATCTTCAACCTCGCCATGGGAGCGCTGGCCGACCGCAACCTCAACCTGACCGCCTATGTCGCCTTCGGCGGCGGCGCACTGGTGCTGGCGCTCTTCCCGCTGGCGGTCTCGGGCGGGCTCTGGACCATGGGGATCGCGGTGCTGTGCATGAGCATTCTGGGTGGCGTCTCCACCGTCATGCAGACGCGGCTGATGAACGTCGCTGGCGAGGCGCAGCAGCTGGCGGCCTCGCTGCACCATGCCGCGTTCAACGTGGCGAACGCGGTGGGGCCTTTCCTTGCCGCGCGGGTCATCGCCGCCGGGCATGATTTCCCCGCTGCGGGCTATGTTGGCGCGGCGCTGAGCGCGGGCGGCTTTGTGCTCTTTGCCATCACCCTTTGGGATGCCCGCCGCAGCGGCATCGAATGAGCGACACGCCCGGCAGAGCGCGCTTTGCCGGGCTGCGCGCCGGAACACCGTCATAAATCCGCTCTGCCTTTATTGGTGAAATAAGAACAGCGTCTTGCGCGCCTCGCCACCAGCGGGAGAGTTTCCCGGGCTTGGCGCTCTGCCAAATCACCGGTCCATGCTAGGCTTGGATGCCGGAGTGCTGTCCCTCCTCCGGCGCGGGCGCGGCGCGGCCGAGCCCTTGCCGCCCGCCGCCTGCGGGACGAAATAAGGCCCAAATCAGAAGACATTCCGAAAGGCCACTCCCATGATGTACAAAGCGATAGCCCTTAGTGCCGCGATCACCGGTCTTTGCGCATCCACCGCGCTGGCCGCCACTCTCGGCCCGCTGGTTTCGGCCTCCGAGCTTGAGACCGCCCTTGCCGACACCGATGCGCCCACCGTGCTCGACATCCGCGGCGATGCCTATGCCGACGGCCACATCGAAGGCGCGGTCGCCGCGCCCTACGGCCTGTTCCGCGGCCCGTCCGAGAACCCCGGCGCGACGGTTCCCGTCGACCAGCTGGAAGCCACCTACGAAGAGCTTGGCCTGCAGACCGACGCGCCCATCGTGATCGTCGCGCAGGGCGCCACCGACACCGAGTTCGGCGCCGCAGCCCGCGTTTACTGGACGCTGAAAAGCTCTGGCTTTACCGAGCTGTCGATCCTCAACGGCGGCGCGCAGGCGTGGGTCAACGCCGGGCTGCCGGTCAGCAAGGAGGCGGTGACGCCCGAGCCGACCGAGCTCGACATCAGCTGGAACGACGCATGGACCGCCGAGACCCCCGAGGTCGCCGACGTGGTGGCAGGCGAACAGCAGGCGCTGCTGCTCGACGCCCGCCCCGAGGCCTTCTACGAGGGCAAGAAGGCGCATGGCGCCGCCGAAAAGCCCGGCACCCTGCCCGGCGCCGAGAACTACCCCTACACCCGCTTCTTCCAGAGCGGCGCCACCGCCATCGGCCAGATCTCGGACGTGCAGGAACTCAAAGCCTCGCTCGGCGTCAGCGACGGGCAAGAGATCGTCTCGTTCTGCAACACCGGCCACTGGGCGGCGACCAACTGGTTCGCGCTGAGCGAGATGGCGGGCCTCGAAAACGTCAAGCTCTACCCCGGCTCGATGGTGGAATACTCCAAGACCGGCGGTGAGATGCAGAACTCGCCGGGGCTCTTCCGTAACCTCCTGAACCAAGTCACCGGGGGCAACTGATGAGCCAAGCAAGCATTTCGGGGGCGGCGCAGACCGCCCCTGCAAGCGCCATCGGAAAGCGCGTCGGGCTGATCCTCGGCGCGCTTGTGCTCGTGGCGCTGGTCTCGCTGTTCGCCGGGGCGCGCTACGGGCTGCTGCTGGCCATCGGGCTGGGCTTCGGCATCGCGCTCGAAGGCATGCGCTTCGGCTTTGCCGGGCCGTGGCGGGCGATGATCCTGCGCCGTGAACCCTCGGGGGTGCTGGCGCAGCTGCTGTCGATCGCGCTGGTTTCGGTGGTCGCCATCCCGCTGCTGACCAGCCACGCCGGGGAGCTTATGGGCGCGCAGGCCCCCATCGGCTTTGCCATGGTCGGCGGCGCCTTCGTCTTTGGCGCCTGTATGCAGATCGTACTGGGCTGCGGCTCGGGCACGCTGGTCAACGCAGGCAGCGGCAACCCCGTCAGCCTGCTGGCCCTGCCCTTCTTTGCCCTCGGCAGCTTTGCCGGCGCTTACAACCTGATCTGGTGGACCGGCCTCGGCTCGCTGCCGATCCTCACGCTGTCGGGCACCACCGGCCTTGGCGTGACGCTGGTGTTGCTGGCGATCGCCGCCGCGATCTTCCTGTGGCGCGCTGCACCGGGCACGGTGAAACTGAGCCGCCGCCATGCCATCGCCGCCGTGGTGCTGGCGCTGCTGGCGATCGGCAACCTGCTGGTCGCGGGGCAGCCGTGGGGCGTGGTCTACGGGCTCGGGCTCTGGGTCGCGAAAGGCTATGCCGCGCTTGGCGGAGACCTTTCGGCCTCGGCCTTCTGGGCGGCACCGGGCTCGATGGAGCGGGTGCAGTCGAGCGTGCTGACCGATTATACCTCGCTCACCGACATCGGCATCATCGCGGGTGCCTTCGGTGTCGCCGCATGGCGGCGCGGCGCGCTGGCGGCCAAACTGCCCAGCTACCCGGCGCGGGCCTGGATCGCGACCATCGTCGCGGGCTTCTTGCTGGGTTATTCCTCGCGTCTGGCATTCGGCTGCAACGTCGGGGCGTTCTTCTCGGGCATCTCCACCGGCAGCCTGCACGGCTGGGTGTGGTTCGTGGCGGCCTTCGCGGGCGCGTTCTTCGGCATCCGGCTGCGGCCGCTGCTGGGACTGGAGGCGCGGTCATGACCCGCGCTTTCACCGCCTCGCTCGCCCTGCTGCTGGTGGCCGGGCTGCTGGCCTTCGATCTCGCAAACTGGGCGCCCAACCCCTATCAGGCCCCGGCCATGCTGGCCTTCGGCTCCGGCAGCGTCGCCAGCGGCGGCTTCTGCGGCGCGCTTCCCAACTGAGCCAGCCACGAACCCCGGGCGCAGGCCCCAGACCACATGAAGGCGCGTCCCTCTCAGGGGCGCGCCTTTTTGTTCCGGCCAAGCTGCGCCGATTCCTGTCCAGAGAACCCCACGAAATAAGGCCCAACTTGGCCTTTTGCGAAAAATTCACCCCTCATCTTCTAGGGTCTGGGCAGGGTTCGTGTGTGTGTAAACGGTAGTTTGGTTGACCCTGCCCCTCGGATACGCCCAGCCATTTCGCTGGCCCGGGGGGCCGATCATTTCGATTGGCGATTTTCATAGCTCAGCCCGGCATGGCCCCGCGCCTGCCGGGCTTATTCATGCCCGCAGCCCCTTTATACCCGCAGCCCCGCCGCCGAACCGCTGCCACCCCAGCTGATCCCGGCCCGCGGGGTGTCATTGCCGGCGCGACACTCTATATAGCTGTCCTGCAACCCATAACATCAAACTCTGGCGGTGCCAGAGCACCCGGTGACGGCCTGACGCCTCGCCGGGGTGCGACGCATCGTGACCTGACCCAACAGGGGACTTATGAAGAAATACCTAACGACCACCGCCCTCACCCTCACTGCCCTGACCCTCTCGACCGCCGCACAGGCGCAGGATGACAGCTGCGGCGAGGTCTCGATCACCGAGATGGGCTGGGCGTCGGCTTCGGTGGTAACCAATGTCGCCGATTTCATCCTCACCCAAGGCTACGGCTGCGACGTGACCGTCGTGCCCTCCGACACAATCCCCGCGATGACCTCGGTGGCCGAGAACGGCGATCCGGACATCGTCACCGAGCTTTGGATCAACGGTGCAGGCGCGGCCTATGACCGGCTCACCGGCGAGGGCAATCTGATCGAGCTGGGCTCGGTGCTGGAACCGGGCGGGATCGACGGCTGGTATGTGCCCGCCTATCTGGTCGAAGAGCACCCCGAGCTCGCCACGATCGACGGTATCCTCGAGAACCCCGAACTGGTCGGCGGCCGCTTCCACAACTGCCCCGAGGGCTGGGGCTGCCGCACCATCAACGACAATATGCTGCCGGTCTTCGGCGTCGAGGAGGCGGGGATCGAGATCTTTGACCACGGTTCGGGCGAGACGCTGGCGACCTCCATCGCGGCGGCCTACGAGGATCACGAGCCGTGGTTCGGCTATTACTGGGCGCCGACCGCCGTGCTGGGCAAATACGACATGGTGCGCGTCGACATGGGCGAATTCGTCGAGGAGTCCTATGAGGCGGCGCAGGACGAAGGCGCGACCGGCCTCGTGCGCAGCTCCTACCCGGCCGCCCCGGTGAAGACCGCCGTCACCGACAGCTTTCAGGAAGAGCACCCCGAACTGGCGGATTTCCTGTCGAAAATGTCCTTCCCGGTGGACGACATGAACGACATTCTGCGCTGGATGGACGACAACTCGGCCTCGGGCGAGGAAGGCGCGGTCTACTTCCTGACCTCGCAGCCCGACGTCTGGGCGAGCTGGCTGGATGATGCCGCGCGCGAGCGTCTGGCAGCCGTGCTGCAGTAAGGCCGCGGCCCCTTTGGGGGGACCGCAACCAAGGGGCCGGCCACCGTTCAGCGCGTGGCCGGCCCTGTGCTTTCAGGAAGCGCTCAGAGCCCCTGACCGCCCGACAGTTCGACCCGCTGCCCCGACATCCAGCCCATGCCGCCCGACAGCAGCGCCGCGACACCGGCACCGATGTCCTCGGGCTCGCCGACGCGGCCAAGGGCGATCATGCCCGCGACCTTGGCGTTCACCTCGGCGTTGTCGCGCACGACCCCGCCGCTGAAATCGGTGGCGATGGCGCCCGGTGCAAGACAGTTCACCCGGATGCCACGCGGCCCCAGTTCCTGCGCCGCGTAACGGGTCAGCACCTCCACCGCGCCCTTCATCGAGGCATAGGCCCCATAGCCCGGCAGGGTGAAACGGGCGAGCCCCGAGGAAACGAAGAGCACCGCCCCGCCATCCGCGATCATCGGCAGCAGCGCCTGCGTCAGCAGGAAGGGCGTGCGCAGATGCACGCGGTAGAGAAGGTCAAGCTGCGCCGCCTCGGTCTCGGCAATGGCGCGGTTGTAGCCGATCCCCGCGTTGTTCAGCAGGAAGTCGAAACTCTCGCGCCCGAAGGTCTGCTGCAGCGCCCCGGCGAGGCTCGCCGCGAAAGCGCCGAAATCTTCGGCCTCGGCATCAAAGGGCAGCATCACCGCGCTGACACCTTCCGCTTCGATCTCGCGCGCCACTTCGTCGGCAGCCGCTTTCGAGCTGTTGTAGGTGCCGATCACATGGACACCCGCGCGGGCGAGATGCAGCGCGGCGGATCGGCCGAGGCCGCGGCTCGCGCCAGTGATAAGAGCGATTTTTCCCGACGTAGTCTCAGAAATCTTACCAGTCATGGGAGGGTCCTTTGCACTTTGGCAGCCAGCCGGTCCGGCCGCCTCTGGCGCAAGAGATACGTTGCCCCCGGCATCCGGAGAATAGTACACATCCCCATAGGCCATTCGGATAACCGAACAATGCAGCAGATCGACTTCAACACACTCGCGCAATTCGTGGCGGTGGCGCGGCATCTCAACTTCCGGCGCGCCGCAGCGGAACTGGCGATCTCACCCTCGACGCTGAGCGAGCGCATTCGCGAGCTTGAGGCGCGGCTCGGCGTGCGGCTGCTCAACCGGACCACGCGCAGCACCTCGCTGACCGAGGAAGGCGAACGGCTTCTGGAGCGCACCCGCGACGCGATTGCCGTGCTCGACGAGGCGGCGGCCTCGGTCACATCGAGCGGAAGCCGCGAGGTTCTGACCGGGCGCATCCGCATCAACGGGCCCGCCCCGGCCATTGAACTGCGGCTGATGCCTCTGGTGAGCTCGTTCCTCGAGCTGCATCCCGGCGTACGCGTCGAAGTGGTGAGCGAGGGCGATCTGGTCGATGTGATCGGGCGCGGCTTCGACGCGGGGCTGCGCTATGACGAGAGCTTGGCGCAGGATATGATCGCGGTGCGTCTGGGGCCGGATCAGCGCATGATCGTCGCCGGAGCACCGGATTACCTGAAGCGCCACGGCGTGCCGCGGCACCCCGACGATCTGGAGCGTCACAGCTGCATCACCCACGTCTTCGGCGGCGGCAACACGCTGCCTTGGTCGTTCGAAAAAGACGGCAAAGCCTTCGAGCGGTTTCCCAAGGGCCGGCTTGCGGTGAATTCCACCATCGCGGCCCTGATCCCGGCCCGCGCCGGACATGGGCTGATCTATGGCTTCGACGACTATCTTCAGCCGGATCTGCGGGCCGGAACGCTGGTGCAGGTTCTGGATGAGTGGACCCCGCCCTTCCCCGGCCCTTCGCTCTATTTCACCGAGCGGCGCCTGATGCCGCCCGCGCTGCGTGCCTTTGTCGACCACGTGAAGACCGCCGCGCGGTAGGTCAAAACGGTAGTCCCCAAAAAGCTGCGCGCCCCCGAGGTTTCCCCCGGAGGCGCACTTGGCGAGGGTAACTTAGCTCACGACACGAAGATGTAGTCGAGATAATCGATCCGCAGCGGCTCGCCGCCATCCGGGCTGCCCGAAAGGGACACCACGTCGCCCGCCTCCAGCGCGACGCCAAAGGTCTGATGGGTGGCAAAGGACGTACTGTTGACGATGTTGCTGCCGGCGTCCTGATCCCAGATGAAACTGTCGATCAGCAGATCGTTCACCAGCAGATCAAGCTGCGACTGGCCGTCGGCCTCATCGAAATGGCCCAGCGTGAAGTTATAGAGCCCCGTCGCATCGGCGAAGGCGAAGCTTGCCACATGGCCCGCCGACCCGCTGGCTTCGATGAACTGGCCGCCAGATCCGTGGCCGTTGTTCTTCACCGTAAAGCCCTCTTCCAGCGTCATATCCTCGGCCTCGATCCGCACCGGGTCCGAGCTGGGCGGCGGCGTGGTCGCGATGCTGACGTTGAAGCTGGCCAGAGAGCCGTTCGCTGCCACCGCGTTGCCGCTGGTGTCGAGCACCTCTCCGCCATCCAGCGCGACGCTGTAGACGCCGTTGTCGCCCGCGTCCCAGCTGCCGCCGGGCGCGGCGACCGTGTAGGTCGCGGTGCGCGGCGTGCCATCGCTGCCCGAGCTGAGGCTGACCCCCGTCACCGACAGTGTCCCGCCCGGTCCGGTCACCGTAAGATCGCCCGGATCGATGCTCGAGACGTCGATGCCCACGTTGTCGGTGAAGGTGACCGAGACGGTGGTGGTGCCGCCTCCCGCCGCCGACACATTGGCCGCACTGGCCGAAGTGACCACCGGGTTGGTGCTGTCGGTCGGATCGCCACCGCCGCCGCCTCCGCCGCCGCTTGTCGGCACGAAGTCGAGGAAGTCGATGCGCAGCGGCTCTCCGCCATCCGGCGTGCCCGAAAGTTGCAGCACATCCCCCGCGTTCAGCACCAGATCCGAGATCGTGTGCTCTGCGGCAGAGGTGCTGTTGACGATGGTGCCGCCCGCATCCAGATCCCAGATGAAGGTTTCGACCAGCACATTGTTCACCAGCACGCTGAGCCGCGACTGACCGTCGGACTCGTCGTAGTAGCCGAGCGTCAGATCATAGGTCCCCGCTGCCGCGGCAAAGGTGTAGCTGGCGGTATGCGCCCCCGAGCCAGACGCCTGAATGAACTGATCGTTCGAGGCGTGGCCGTTGCTCTGCACCGAGAAGCCCTGCAACGAGAGGCTTTCGGCCTCGACCCGGAAGGGATCGCCCACCGGAGCGCTGCCAATGGCGACCTCGAAGCTGGTCAGCGAGGCGTTCGGCGCCACCGCATTGCCGCTGGTGTCCAGCACCTCGCCCGAGAGCAGCGCGACCGTGTAGCTGCCCTCGTCCGCCACGTCCCAGCTGCCGCCGGGGGCGGCGAGCGTGTAGGTGGCGCTGCGCGGCGTGCCGTCGCTGCCCGCATTCAGGCTGACCCCGGTCACCGAGACCGCCCCGCCCGGCCCCGACACCGCAATGTCGCCGGTGTCGATGGTCGAGACATCAATGGCCACATTGTCGCTGAAGGTCACCGTCACCGTGGTGGTGGTGCCGCCCTCGACGGTCACATCCGGCGCACTGGCCGCCGTGACGACCGGCGCAAAGGTATCCTCACCGGTAGAGACGAAGGCCGAGTTCGACGCGCCGCCCGAGGGTGCGCTGCCCTTGTACATCTCCCAGAAGTCGACGTGGAAGCCTTGGCTGCGGCCCGCCAGCGTGATGGTGTGGAAGCCCGCGGTGAGGTTGAACGAGGCGGTGAAGTTGGGATCGGACTCCGACACGCTGTCGATCTGCCCCGCCCAGCCCCAGTTCGTCGAAGCGCCGTAGAGTTTCACGAAGCCGCCGCTCGACACGCTGTCGGTCGAGTTGGTCTGCAGCGCCTCAGCGTCATCGTCGATGCGCAGCCAGATGTCGTTGCGCTGGTCGCTGGGATCGTTGGTGTCGCGGGACGAACGGACGCGGAAGTTATAGACGCCCTCTTCGCCCTCGGGGATGAACACCTCGTAGACAAGGAAGCTGTCTTGCTGCGGCGCATTGATCGCGGTGCTGCCCGCTTCCGAGCCCCAGAAGTAGTGGCCGGTTCCTTGGGTGTTGTCCTGCGTGCCCGGATCATCTCCTTCGACATAGGTCCATTGGCCACCGGGGTTGGTGCCGCCATTGGCGTTCGGATCCTCGACCTGCACCTTGAAGCGCGCCGAGCTGCCCGAGCCGATGATCTGGTAGTAGCCCTCGGCTCCGGTGCCGCCGCCTCCGCCACCTTCGACCGGTCCGCCCTGATTGGTCAGATAGACCCGGTCGGTGGCCCCCAGCGGCATCTTCGAGCCGGAGTCGATGACCGCCGCGCCAACCACTGCCGGAGCCGTGTCGAACCCGTTGGTGTACGCGGTGCCGCCGAAGTCCTGACCGCTGTCAGGCGTGGTCCAGTCAAAGGCATTGTCCGGCAGCGTGGCCGTGCCGCCCGCCCCGATGACGATGTCATAGAACTGGAAGTCGGCGGCGTTGCTGGCCTGGAACTCGGGGTGTGCGTCCGCCAGCCGGTCTTCGACCAGCTGCGCGATGCCGTTTGAGGTGTTGGTCACCGGGTTGAGGCCCCGGCTCAGCGTGACGCGCACCGTATCGCCCGGCGTGCCCGCGACGATGATCTCGGGGATCGTGCCGCCGTAGGTGCCCGTCGAGGACGATCCGGTGCCATTCACCGAAACCGTTGCCGTGGCCGCGCTGACGTCCTGCGAGGCAAAGCCGGTGCTGCCGGCCTGCGTGCCCTCGCCGCCGACAAAGCCCGTGGCGAATGTGCCGTCATCGAACATCACGGTGAAGCTCGAACCGATCAGCTCGGCCCCCGACACGCCGCCCACGTCCCAGCTGTTGACCGCGCCAGCGTCGATCGACGCCTTGGTCAGACCGGCCACCGAGTTCGGATCCATATCGCCCGAGAAGCCGATGGTCTCGCCGGTGTCGAAACCGCTGCCATCGGCCTTGATCACCAACCCGCGGAAGCCGCCGCTGGAGGCAAGGCCGGTGCCCGTGGTGTTGGGCAGAGGCGCGGCCCCGGCAAAGATATAGCCGCTGCCGGTGTCAAAGAACGCACCCGTCTCACCCGCACCGCTGTTGATGGCGAAATCCTTGGCGACGCTGTCGCCGCCCGAGCCATCGGCATCGACCACGCTGTCCCCGTAGAGCGCATTGCGGAAGTCGATCACCACCGCAGCGATCTGCTTGTCACCGGTGTTCTGCAACTGGAACGAATTGGTGCCGTAGTTCGAGGACTGCACGTTGTCGTTGCCGTCCATGATCCGCAGCTCTGCGCTGCCGACCGCGCCGGACCCGTAGCTGCCATTTGCATCCACATCGGTGAGCGCCTGCAGGATCGACAGGGCGTCGTCGGGATTGGAGGGCGGATCAACCGGCCCGCCGCTGCCCTCGGTCAGCTTCATGCTCTCGACGCCCATGGTGAAGGCACCGCCCGCCCCGAAGTCGGTCGAGGTCACCCCGAAGGCCGGGATGATCGAGGAGGTTCCGGCCAGAACTCCGGCCATGGCGCTGCCCGCATCCGGGGTGACCGTTCCGACGGTTCCCGAAGCCAGCGTCGCGCCAGTGTCATCCAGCAGCTCGTAGAAGCCGGTGAAATTGCCCGCCGAGACATCCGCCGCCAGCGTCAGCTTCACCTGCGCAAAGCTGGTGGCCGTGACGCTGCCCGGATAGGGGATTTTCAGATCCGTGCCCGAGAAGCTGCCGCGCCCAGAGATCTCGAAACCGTCACCGGGGTTGCCGGTGACCAGCTTGATGAAATCGCCATCCACGCCGGTCGAGGCGCCCGCCGCGCCGGTCAGCGAAACGATCAGCCCGTATTGCGAGAAGGTCTGCAGTTCTGTCCCGCCGAACACCGGATTGTCGAAGACGCCCTCGAAGGTGAAGTCGCTTGCGACGTCGGCAAGGAAGGTGAAGGCCTGCTGGCCGTCATTGGTGTCAGGATCGCTGGTCTGGAATTGCAGCCGCCCGCCGCTGACCTGCGCCCCGTTGTTGGTGGCGTAGTTCAGCTCGGCACTGCCGTCGGCGGTCTGCGCCGCGCCGGTGAACCCGGCGGCAAAGGGCGAGGTGCCGTCGGCCATGGTGGTGAAGTCGAGCACGACCTCGCCGAGGTCCGAAAGCACCACACCCGCGTTGGTCGCATCATAGGCGGCACGGTCGGCAAGGTTGGCGATGCCATCGCCGTCAATGTCGCCATCTGCCGAGTTGATCAGACCGTCACCGTCGAGATTGCCGCCAAGCTCCTTGGCCGGATCATACCCAACCGGAGGCTCACCGCCGCCCAGCGACAGGGTCAGCCCCTGCACCGTCTGCGCATTGAGGTTCGGGGTTTCGGCCAGGTCCGCGACCTCGCCTGCGCCCAGCGTAACCTCGATGGCGCTGCCATCGACCCAGCCGCCGCTTGGCGCGGCGATCTCGTAGCTGGCGACGCCGCCCGCAAAGCCGAGGAAGCTGACCGCCGCCGCGACCTGCGCTCCACCGATGGCAAGCGACAGATCCTCATCGCCCAGCGTGCTGGCGTCGATGCCGCTCAGATCGCTGAGCGTGACATTGACCAGAAGCGGCGAGATCTCATCCGCCGGGTTCGACAGGCCGATCACCGCAGTGGGCGCATCGGTGTCGACGATCGGCTCACCCGAGAGGATCTCGATGGCGTTGACGATCGGGTTGTCCGCGCCATCAATCCCATCCTGCAGGAACGAGATGTCGAGCACCCCGTCGCTGACCGTGGCCTGATAGCTGATCACCGTCACATCGCCCGCAGCCCCGCTGGCCGAGGGGTCGAAATTGTCCAGAACGCCCGTGGTCGTGCCCTCGACGCTGATGTCAAAGACCCGCGAGCCGCTGATCTGATTGGGCACGTAAAGCTCGGCCATATAGAGCCGCACGAGGTAGGTGCCGTTGCCCAGCAGATCGCCCACCGGAACGCTGTAGGTGAAGGGCGCATCGGACGAGCGCGCGGTGTCGAGCACCGTCTCGGGCACACCCTCGGGGATCGCGGCGAGCGTGCCGCTGTAGCCTTGGATGTCGCCCCGGTCGTTGCTGGTGGTCAGATAGGGGCTGTTGGGCGCACCATTGCCATCGCCGCTCCAGACCGGGCCACCGTCAAGCGCGGCAACCTCGGGGCCAAAGGCGTTGATCCGCAGCAGCACGCTCGGGCCGGTCTCTCCGCCCGTCACGTCGAGCGCAAAGCTCACCGGCACCTCGCTGTCGAGCAGCCCGTCGTTTGCATAGACGGTGATGTCGTAGCTGCCCGCCGCGGTGGTATCCGCCACCTGCAGTGTGGTGCCGTCGAGCGTGATGCCCGCCGGCAGCGGCGCGCCGCCTGCCAGTTCCACCCGCAGCACCGGCACATCGCCAAGGTCCACATCCGCCAAAACCAGCGCCGAAAGATCAACGCTTGTCGGCGTGCCCTCCTCTGTCGCGGCGGGCGCGATGGTGCCGCTGATCGTCGGCGCCTCATTGACGCCAGTCACAGTGACCAGAAGGTCCGCAGGCGTCACGGTAGAGCCGTCGCTTGCGGTGACCGTGACCTCATAGACGTTGTCGCCGTCAAAGTCGGTCGGGTTTTCGAAGTCGGGCGCCGTGTTGAACGCCAGAGCGCCGCTGCTCGGATCGATCGAGAAGAGCGCCGCATCGGCCCCGCCGCCGATTGCATAGGTCAGCGCGCCTCCCTCGGGGTCGGTGGCCGGAATGACGCCCAGATCGCTCTCGTTCTCGGCGATCTCCAGCGCAGCATTCCCGGTGAAGACCGGCGGCAGATCCGCCAGAGCCGAGGTCAGCTGCACGTTCGAGAAGGTCAGATTGGCGATGGCGTCGCGGTCGTCATCATTGATGAACACCATGTGCGAGAAGTTCTGCCCGGCGAACTCGCCCAGCGGGATCGCAAAGCTGACCGTGCCGTCACCGGCGCTGTAGCCCGCGTACTCCTGCCGCGCGTAGTTCGACCAGTCCTGCCGCCCCGCCAGCTGGAAGAGGATCTGCTGCGAGTTGCCAAAGCTGTTGTTGGTCTCGAGCCCGATGCCCATGATCTCGCCGATCTGGCTGGCGCTGAACTCAAAGCGCAGCACCGTCTCGGCGTCGATGGTGAAGCCGCCGGGCAGCGCCACCTTCTTCCAGGTGTTGCCGGTCAACTCGATCGAGGTCGGCGTCACCGCGATGCCCTCGGGGGTCTCATCGTTGCCCGCGTAAGAGGTGATCTCGAAGCTGCTGAAGTCGATGTCGAGGATACCGTCATCGACCGGCGTGCCGACCACCACCGTCGCCGTGCCCGTGGCGGTGCCGCCGCGCGCATCGGTGATCTCATAGTCGAAGACCGCAGTGCCGACGAAGCCCGCCGCCGGGATGAAGAGCACCTGCCCATCCTCCAGCGACACCGTGCCACCGCTGCGCGCGGTCACGCCGGTCAGGGTGATCTCATCGCCGTCGGCATCGGTGTCATTGCCGGTCAGGTCGGCCGCAGAGAGCGGCAGCGCCACATCCGTGTCAGTAGCAAAATCGTCCTGCACCGCCACCGGCGCGCTGTTGACGTTGAGTGTCACCGTCGCGGTATCCGTGCCGCCATCGGGATCGGTGATCGTGTAGACAAAGCTCGCCACTCCGGCAAAGCCCGGCGTCGGGGTGAAATAGATCAGCCCGTCTTCGAAAAGCACCTCGCCGTTCACCGCCGCCGAAACCCCGGTCACCGTCAGCGCACCGCCATCGGGATCGCTGTCATTGGCCAGCAGATCGGCGGGGAAGATTGTCGCGGCCTCGCCGCTGGCGATGGCAACATCCGGGTCATCCACCGCGATCGGGTCGAGATTGGCCGCGGTGCTGCGGACGAACTGCAGGTTCGAAAAGGTGCCGGTGGCCGCATCCGCGCCGTCATCGTCGTTGATGAAATGCAGATACTGGAAGCTCTGGCCCGCCCATGCGCCAAGCGGGATCTCGAAACTGACCTCGCCGTCGCCGGACTGATAGGTCCGGAAGCCCTGCTCGGCGTAGGCGCTCCAGCCCTGCGAGCCGCCCAGCTGGAAGAGCACCTGATCGCCCTTGCTGAGGAAGCTGTTGTCGTTGCCGAGACCGATGGCCATGATCTCGCCGGTCTGGCCCGCCGAGAAGGTGAAGCGCATCACCATGTCCGCGGTCACTTCCAGCGGCTCGGCCAGCAGCAGCTTCTTCCATGTGTTGCCGATCAGAGCCAGCGTCGCGCCCGCATCTGCGATGCTATAGGCCCCGTTCAGGTCCTGATTGTCGAAGGCGCTAAGCGCGCCCGCGTCGAACACGATGTCGGTGATTCCGGTGTCCGGCGCTTCGGGCAGCACTTCGACGGTGACCGTCGTCGTCGCCGGTGCGCCGAACGCATCGGTGATCGTGTAGTCGAAGCTGGCAGTGCCGGTGAACCCCGGCGTCGGGGTAAAGCTGATCTGCCCGTCTTCGAACAGCACCGTGCCGTTCTGCGGGTTGTCGACGCCCGCAAAGCTCAGCGCATCACCGTCAGCATCGCTGTCGTTGTCCATAAGAACCGCAGGCGTGAGGATCAGCGTGCCGTCGATCACCACCTGCGCTTCGTCGGGCGTGGCGGTGGGCGGCGTGTTGGGCGCGCCGTTGACCGTGATGATCAGGCTTCCGTCCTGCACGATGCTCTGGATCTCACCGGGGCCATAGGTTTCCGCCAGCGTCACCGTGGTATCGACCGCGCCGTCGCCATCGCTGTCGATGCCGAGGATGGTCGAGCCGTTGGTCACCTCGATCACCGAGGCGGTGCTGCCCGCCCCTTCGACCACCAGCTGATCGCCAGCGGTAAAGCCCGAGACCGTGGTGCCATCCAGCTCCGTTCCCGTGCCGGTGACCGTGTCATTGCCGCCATCGGTGAGGTCGACCTCGTCACCCACGCCCGAACCGACGCCGATCACATTGTCACCGCTGGTGCCTTTGACATGCACCGTGCCGCTGCCCGTGGCGTCGAAATTCTCGACGGTGCCGGGCATCTGGTAGGGCGTGCCGGAGCTTCCGACCTCGCCGCTGCCGGTATAGACCACGGTGTCGATCTCATCGGTGCCGCCTGCGTCATCCGCAGGCAGGTTGCCCGGATCGTCGACCTGCTGCTGCCGCTCGGTCGAGTCGTTCACGTCCAGAAGCAGCGCCGCGCTGGCATCGGGAGAGACGCCGACCGTGTCGTCATCCACATCCACACTGACCGAAAGCTGCGCCAGCGTCTCGTAATCCAGCATCACGCCAGCCTGCAGATGCAGCTCTGGCCCGGTGCCCGGATCGACGATCTCGAAGAGCGCCGCATCCGCCCCCGACAGGCTCAGCGCGTTGCTGCCCAGCCCATCGTCGGTGATCACGATGTCGGCGATCTTCACCGAACTGGTGGTGTCGACGTTCTCGTCGATTGAGGGGAGTGCATTGGCCAGCGCGACGCCCGGAGCGACATTGGCCACCGGGCCGCTGATCTCCAGATAGTCCCACTCGCCGGTAAAGCGGTTGGTATCGCCATTGCTCCAGTCGGTGATCGCCACACCATAGGCGATGCCGCCCGTGCCGCCGGTGAGCGTGTTCTGCCCCGCCAGCGCCGCCGCCAGAGAGCCGGTGATATCGCGGGTCGCGGTGGTGATCGTCGCGATCACCGCCTCGCTGGCATCAAGCAGGACCGCCGTGCCGATCAGCGTCGCCACGCTACCCGACTTGTCCACGTCGAGTCGGAACACCACTGCGGCGATGTCCTCCTCGACGATCGTGGGCGACTGCGCGCTGAGCACGATGTTCTCTTCCTTGAGGCCGGTCAGGCTGTTTTCCTGCGCCAGCTGGATGCGCGGATCATTGCCCGCGCCGCCGAGGACGAACTTGATGTAATCATCGGTGCCCCCTGCCCCGAGGGTGATGCCGAACGAGGCGTATTGCAGCGGGATCGCGCCAAGGAACCCGGCCTCGATCCGCCCCTCGACCGAGAAGCTGTCGACCCCGGAGACATCGGCGCCCGACTGGTAGTTGTCCTTGATCGTGTTGTTGGTGCCGGTCCCGGTGGAATAGATGTCCGTCTCGCTGGATTCGATCTTCAGTTTGCCGCCTTCGACGAAGCTCGTCGCCTCGGTCGTGCGGTCGCCATAGGGGTCCTCGGCAGAGGTGCCCGCCGGGCTGAAGGCCGGGTTCACGAGGATCCCCGAAAAGCCCGCTTCGGCGCTGAAGAGATCGGCCGTGTCAGTGTCGAAGTCCTGACGGAAGCTGACGTTCTCGGCCAACACCTTGCCCATGCCGTTCTCGCCGTCATAGGCGAAGGGATCGGCGGTGTTGAGAATGCCGTCACCGTCGATATCGGTGGGATCCGAGCCATCGCTCTCCACCACCGCGCGCAGCGTGACGCTGGTCAGCGCGCCGCCTTGGTTGAGCCACAGCGTATAGGTCCCGGCCCCGAGCGGCGCGATGAAGCCGGGGAAATCGGCCCCCTGCGCATCATTGGGATCGCCAGCGGCAAGGATCGGCAGCAGGTCGTTGTTGAGGTTGCCGTCGCCATAGACCATGCCCGCCAGCAGCCCCTCGCTGCCGTCGGGGGCACCGGTCAGCGGATCGACGGTAACCGCGCTGCCCTCCTGCAGCCCCATAAAGCCCGCGTTGTCGGTGCTGGTCGACACGTAGCCATCAAGCACCAGCGCGCTCAGCACCATGCCCTCGGGCACGGTGAAGGTGATGTAATCGCGGTCGCGGTCGCCCGGCTGCCCGTCACCCTGCTGGCTGGCATAAAGGATATTGTCGCCGATCTGCATCGCGCCAATGTCGCTCGGCGCAAGCCGGTCGTCCGAGAAATCGCCGACGACCACCGGATCGGCCCCCCCCGCACCGTCGAGGTCATGGCTGTCCGCCGGATCGTCCTCGGTCAGCGTGGCGGTGCCCGTGGCGGCGGCGGAATTCACCGCATAGCCCGCGGTCTCCACCGACAGCAGGGCAACGGTCACCGTCTCGGCGCCATTCCAGCGCGTGTCGGTCGGCACCGGCACCACATAGCTGGCCGCGCCATCGACGAAGCTCAGCGTGACTGGCGTCGAGGCACCATCCACCGACAGCGTGACATCGAGATCGCCGGTGAACCCGGCATCCGGCACGCTCAGCGTGAAGGTGACATCCTGATCGACGCCATCGCCGATCTCGGCAATCTCGCCCGGCCCTTCGATCGAGACCAGCGTCTCACCCGTGCTGGGCGCCGCGCGCACCACGATGGCGCTGATCTTGGCGTTGTCCTCCGCGTCAGCCCCAAGCGCGTCGAAGACCACGTTGAGCTGCCCATCCGACACCACGGCATCAAAGGTTTTGACGATCTTCACCAGCGGCGCGCCGGTGCCATTGCCGAGCACCCCATCGCCATCGTCGAAGAGGTCATAATCGTCGAGCACCGTGTCGCCCTCGATCTCCACGTCGAAGACGCGCGAGTTGATACCATTGCCGTTGTTCACCCCTTGGAAGGTTTCGGCGAGGTAGAGCTCGACCACATAGGTGCCGTCGGGCAGGTCCACGTCGAGCGAGAAGCTGTTCGCCCAGCGTTCCGAGGTGAACACATCGTCGGGCAGCGCCGCGCCGGTAAAGGTCTGGCCGCTGCCATTGTTGTTGGCCCCGCTGGCGCTTGCGCCGGACAGGTCCCAGAAGGCGGCGTCATCAGCCACAAAGTCCACGTCGCCCAGCCCATAGGCCGCACCGTCCACGGCGCCGCCCCCGGCGTTGATCGCCAGCAGCACCTCGCCCGGCTGCGGAGCCGAGGCGAAGGTCAGCGTCACGCCGTCGCTCTCGCCGCCCGCGTTGAGGTTGGGCGTCGCCGCCAGATCGGCGATCTCGCCCGCCACCACGCTGGCGGTATAGGCCCCCTCGGCCCAGCCACCGGTCGGCGCCGCGACGCTGTAGATCGCCGTGTTGCTGGCCTCATCGAAGGAGCTGAGGCTGATCGCGCCCGCCACGCTCGGCCCGCTGACCGAGATGTCTTCGCCGCCGATGCTGGACGGGTCGATGTCCGAGGCATCCGCATAGACCACCGTGACAACCATCGGATCGGTGTCGGCGGTTGGCGCGGTCACGGTGACAGAGGCGCTCGGCCCGGTGGTGTCGCCCACCGGATCGCCGGTGTATTGCGGCGAGGACACCTGAAGGAAGTCCCAGTTCGCCTCGAAGCTCGCAAAGCCTTCGTTGTAGTCGGTCGAGGTCACCCCGACCTGCGCGCTGCCGGCCTCGATGGCCGCCAGCACATCCGGCGGCAGCGCCACCGGTGCCGCGGTCAGAAAGCCCGAGGTCGCCTCGGGGCGCACGCCGCCAAGGATCGCGCCGCCCGCATCGTAGAAGGTCACGATCTGCGCCGCCTCGTCGGTGAGCGTATCGATGCGGAGCGACAGTTCGACCTTGGCGATATCGGCCAGCGCAAAGGGCACAGCGGCGGCTGCGGAAATATCCGTCAGCAGCGGTTTTTGGTCGAGCACATTGTGCGACCACATCTGCACCGCGTTGCCGCCATTGCCGCCGAAGATCAGCTTGAGATGCTTGCCCGCATCCTGCCCCAGCCCATCCGCCGTGGCGATGACGATGCCCAACTGCGCGTAGTTGGGGATCACGCCAGTGGTGATGCCCTGATCAGCCAGCGCCTGCGGGAACGGGTTGTCGAATTGCGTGGTGATGTAGATCTGCTCAAGCCCCGCGTCCGACAGGTCCATCGTCTTGACGAAATCGTTCTTCGAGGCGGTGGAATCCACCGCCGAAAGGTCGCCGTTCGACGTGTTGACCACCAGCTTGCCGCCGCTCACCGAGACGTTCACCGTCGCGTCGAGCGCGCCACTTCCGCCCAGCGCATCGTCAAAGCCACCTTCGACCAGCGGCGCGCCTTCGGTCTCGAAATCCAGATCGAGCAGCTTGCCCCCGGCAGGAACCTGCAGGCTGCTGTCGCTGGCAGCGATGGTCACCGTGCCGGTGCCGCCGTCGATGACCGCATCGCCCGAGATCATCGTGGCCGAGGTGATCGTCACCGCAAAGCTTTCGGCGCCCTCCTCGTCGCTGTCGTTGATCGTCGGAATGGTCACCTGCAGGAAGTTCTGCCCTGCGGGAATGACGACCGGAGAGGCCGGGCTTGCCGGGCCATAATCGTCGCTCGTCGCAGTGCCCGGCGTCACCGTGAAGGCGATGGTGACATCCTCGCTGCTGTCGCCGATGCGCGTGAAGGTCAGCACCGCGTCCTCGCCTTCGTTCACCGAGACGTCGGCGACCGAGACGGTGGCGGGCGTGTTCGCGGCGATGGCGTCATAGACCACGATGGCGTTCCAGCCCGGCTCGCCCACATCCGCATTCACGTCGATGACGATCTGCCCGTCGGTGACGGTGACGGTCTTGGTGATGAAGGTCGGCGTGTCCGCCCCGCCCGCATCCGTGAAGGCGTCGTAATCCGACACCCACGGCTCGCCATTGATCGTGTAGTCGCCCTGACGGTTGCCGCCCGTGGTGTGATAAAGCTCGGCAAAGTGCAGCTCGACCACATAGACCCCGTTTTCGATGGGATAGCTTGCGGTAAAGGACCCGGCGGCGGAGTCGCGGTAGGTGTGCAGCGCCGAGCCGTCGAGCGCGAGGTTCGATCCGGTCGCACCCAGCAGACCGTCGATGTTGCTCGAAGTCTTCGAGTTCGGGCTGTAGTACGCCGGATCGTCCGCCTCCAGATCGATCCCGAGGATCGTATCGCCGGTGATCGCGCCGCCGTAGGTGGTGTCATTGTCCCCATCCAGCGCAGCGGTGCCATTGCTCACCGGGCCGACGTTGATCGCCAGCGCCAGCGCGCCCTTGACCAGCGTGTCGAGCCCCGGCTCGAGGATGAAGGCACCGCTGGACGCAGCTGTGCTGTTGCCCGCCGCATCCTGATAGGCACCGGCGGCGATGGCGATCTCGCCCTCACCGTTCGGCCATGCGTTGCCGGTCGCGGTCAGAGTGTATTGCAGCGTCGCGGTGGTGCCGCCGTTGCTGAGCGTGACCTGCGGCGCCGAGACGGTCTCGGGCACGATCCCCGAGAAGACCAGTTCCGAGCCGTCCAGACCGGCAAAATCGGCTTCATCAAAGCCCGCGTTGTCCTGCAACTCGACGGTGGCGGTGCGGGTGCCGTCCTGCACGCTCTGCGGGTTGTCCACGTCGATCGAGACGATCTCGGGGTTGGTGGTGTCGGCGGGCGGTTCATAGGTGCCGCCCACTTGCCAGACCACAAGACCCGAGAGCTTCGCTTGGTCGACCTCCTTGTTGAACTCGATGTTCAGGACGCCGTCATTGACGGTCACCGCGTAGGACTTGATGACCTCGACCCCGGCCCCGCCAGCGTCGTCGATGATGTCGTAATTGTCCTCGACCTGCGTGCCCTCAAGGAACACGTCGAACTGGCGAAGGTCATCCGGATCAGAGCTGTTGACGAAACCGTGGTA
Source organism: Salipiger sp. PrR002 (assembly GCF_010500775.1). Lineage (NCBI taxonomy): Bacteria > Pseudomonadati > Pseudomonadota > Alphaproteobacteria > Rhodobacterales > Roseobacteraceae > Salipiger > Salipiger sp. PrR002. The sequence goes on along the minus strand of NZ_JAAGOU010000015.1, from coordinate 29,132 downwards.
GATCTCCGCATAGATCAGATCGACGAGATACTCGCCGTTCTCGACGTTGATGGCATAGCCCCAGTTGTCCACCGAGGCCGAGGACCGTTCATAGGCATGCACCGCATCCAGCTCGGTCCCGGGGAAGTCGTAGGACAGCGACGTGGCATTCGAATAGCTCTTGAAGTCGCCGGTAGACGTATAGCCATCCCCCGCGCCACCGGCGGTATTGGCGACGAAGTCGACCAGTTGCTCGCGCACGGTCACGCCTGTGACGGCCGGGCCGCCGGCGTTGATGGCGATCACCGGGCTGAGCGCGGGCGCGGTGCTGACCACCAGCCCTTCAGAGCTGTCGGTGAAGTTGAAAATGCTGTTTCCGTCTGCCGGATTGAAGTCGACAAAATCCGGCCCGGTAAAGGCGATCTGGCTGCCGTTGATCGTCACCAGCGCCGATCCCGCGTCATAGCTCACATTCAGCCCGTCGGTGGTGACCCCCGAAATGACCAGCTGATCGCCGGGCGTAAAATCGGTGATCTCATCGCCATCAAGATCGGCCAGCGTGCCGACAATCGTGTCGTCGCCATCGCCCGAGGTCACGGTATTGGCGCCGCTGCCCACGACAATCTTATTGTCGAGCGCATTGGCGGTGATTGCGTAATCGGCACCCGAGCCGGATCCATCGAACTCCTCGACATCGGAAGCCAGCGCAAGGTTGGTCTCGCTGCCGGTGTAGATCACCCGGTCATATCCCGTGGTGCCCGCCTGCCCGACCTCCGCTGCGGTCGTGGCGTCGATCTCATTGCCGAAGCCTTCGATCTCGATGTTGTGGAAGTCGATCGCCTGCAGCGGGTTGCCGTCACTGGTCTCGGCCACGACGCCGATGGCGGCGCCCGAGCTGAGCGTGGTGTCGCCGTCGCTGATCGTGTGATCCCCGGTCAGCACATCCTGCAGCACGCCCGCAGGCAGGCTGAAGTTTCCAAGGTCGATCTCGGTGAAGGCAGTGCCGCTCAGGCTGGCGTCATCGCCGAGACGGTAGAAGGCGCGCACCGCAAAGCCGTCGTCGATGTCGATCTCAAGCCGCAGGTCGATCAGCTCGTTGCCGCTGGCCGTCAGATCGGGCACGGCGATTTCGGCCAGCGCAACATAGCCGGTATCGCCCAGCTCATAGCCGACCTCGATCCCCGGCACGCCGCCGACCTCGCCGAACACCAGCCGCAGGAAGTTCGACTGCGTGCCGTCGCCATAGACCATGCCCACCAGCTGATCGGCGGCGACGCTGCTGCCCAGAACCCAGTTCTTGGCGGTCACCGTGGCCACCACGCGGCCAACATCGGGGTCGGGGATGAAGGCGGTCTGCAGCGCATCGCGCGCGGTGTTGGCCTGACCGACCATCGTGCCGGGCACCACCTCTTTGATCTGCAGGATCGGCGCGTTGCCACCGGGGATGATATTGCCCGCGATGTCAAAAAGGCCATCAGCCTGTTCCGAAGAGTTCAGCAGATCCCCGGCGTTCTGCAGATAGGTGCCGGTGCGCGCATCTTGGTTGGCGGTCGCGCCAGCCTCTTGGATATTGTCGGTGCCGGTGCTGCCCGCCAGCGGCCCGGCCAGAGAGTTCGGCCCGTCCAGCGCCGCGCCCAGCAGACCCGTGTTGCCCGCCAGCGTGCCGTTGAAATCGGTCGACTGCGGGTTGAAGTCGAGCACGATCTTCTGCCCCGCCGACAGATCAAAGCCGTTGCTCGCGCTGAATTCGAAGGGGTCGTTGTATTTGTCGACGCCATCAAGGTCCCAATCGTCCGGATCGACGATCTCGGACCCCGCCAGCGGCACCGCGCCGTTGTTGGGCTGCAGCACTTCGATGTAGACGGTGAAGCCGCCCTGATTGTTCTGACCGTAGACCGCCGACCAGATCGAGCCCTGGAACGGCTGGCTCAGCCCGCGCTCGGCAAAATCGTCACCGATGGTGGCCAGACCAAGCGGCGCGCCAGAGCCCTGATAGACCGCGCGGTCGGTGGCCTGCGCATTGGTGCCGCCGGTCGAGGACATCGAGCCGTCTTCATTGCGGCCCATGATGATCAGATCGCCGCCATTGTAGACGCTGGCGATGATCGCGCCGGACATCTTCACATTGCCCTCGTCCATGATGGTCGAGGTGTATTCCGCCAGCCCGTTGATCGAGCCCTTGCCGCTGTCGAGCGCCCCGTCGGTCTTGCCCGCCTCGAGGTAGTTGCCCTCGACCGGGTTCACCCAATCCACGATCTCGGCAATGTCCGAGGGCAGACCCGCCTGCCCGAGCAGCGTGCCGCCCGCGGGCGCAGTGCCTCCGGCCACCACCGCCACGCCAGAGCCATCGGCCATGGCGTAAATGTCGTATTCGACGCCGGGGGTCACCGCGATGACCTTGTCGGTCAGATCTCCGGTGCCAAGCGCACCGCTGCCCGCTTCGACCTCTGCCAGCCACGCCGCGACCTGCGTGTAATCATCGGTGCCCTCGTCATAGCTCGAAAGGTTCGAGACCAGCAGATAGGCGTTGTCCGTGCCGCCGCCCGGCGAGAACAGCAGGCCCGCCTTGGCACCCTCGGCGCGCGTCGGGTTGGGATGGCCGCCATAGACATAGGTCAGCCCATCCGGGCCGGTGTAGGTGGTGACGGGACCATTGCCGCCCACCGACAGGCTCCGCCCGTCGAGATCGTCGGAACGGGTCACCTCGTGGAAGTTGTCGTTGTTCGAGGGGTTCCAGCCGCTTGGCTCGTTGATGTCGTCGCTGGAGTTGCCGTCGCCATTGTTGAGGTTGGTCGCGATGTAGTCGGGATCCTGCGCGTAATCGGTGGTGCTGCCGTTGTCGCCCGCCTCGCCGATGGGGCGTCCGCCCCAGCTGTTGTTCGCGCCGTTGTCATAGGTCCAGACGCGGCCGTCCTCGGTCACCTCGACGTCATAGGCGTTGCGGTAGCCGGCCGAATAGATCGACACGAGCCCGTCATAGGCGAGCTTGGCGCTGTTCAGCCCGTCGTTGCCGCCGTTGGGATCATTGGTGTCCTCTGTGCCGCTGCGGGTCGGATCGTCGAGCGTCGGCAGATCGTAGATATAGCTCCGCCCGTCGCCGTCGGTCTGCGCGCCCATGGCCTTCAGGCCCGAAACATCGACTTCGAGGATCGCCGCCGAAAGCGGCTGCTCCTGCTGGCCCGCAAAGTTGTTCGACGGCGCGCCGGTGTTGGCATTGCCGCCCTGCGCCACGATCAGCCGTTCCGAGATCAGGATGCCGTTCTCGTCCACCTCCTGGATCATCTCCAGACCGTTGGTAGCATGGTTCTCTTCCGAACGCGGCAGGCCGCGGATGATGTCCACCTGATCCCACGAATTGCTGCCGTTCTGCTCCATCATGGTGATGACGCCGGAATTGGTGTCGAGATTGGCGTCGTTGCCAGATCCCCCTGCCCCGATGCGCATGTCGCTGGAGGTGACATAGATCGTCGTGGCCGCGACATTGCCCGCCGCCTCGGTCGTCAGATTGCCGTTTGAATCCACGTAAAGCGCATTGCCAGCCGCATCGTATTGCTGCGTCACGTCGATCCCGGTGACCTGCCGGCTGCTGCTGCTGCTCAGGCTGCCGTCGTCATTGTGGTTCTGGATATCAAGCTGCATCGACACAGCGGACTCGACGTAGAACGAGACGGTGTTGTCGCTGTCGCTGGGATCGGGGTCGCCGAACTTGACGGTGAGAACATTCACCGTACCGCCGTTTTCAGTCACGTAGAGCCGCCCATCCGGGCCCCAGACCAGCGCGGTAGGCTGCGACAGGGACACCTGACCATTCAGATCAAGCGAGCTGGACGAGAAATTGTTCGAGACGACCATGATAATGCTCCGGCACCTAAGGCGGCCAGAGAGCGAAATTTCTTATGAATCTATAACTTAAAAAAACAAACCCCGGGAAAATCCGGAAAAGGCGAAACCGAACAGAGATTTTAAAGAAACTCTCTCCCAGGCGAAAAATGAAAATTAAAAAATACTTATTGGAAGCGTAGAAACAAAACCAAATTGTGTCAAGAGATGGTATGTACATATTTATCAAAGACTTAGACAGGTAATGTTGGAAATTTTAGGCACAACCTAAAGGAATAAAATTACGCTGCGACCGCAAAAACAACCCAGAGATGTCGCCTGAAAGGGGGACTCCCCCAATAAAAGGTCAATACGCGTGACCGAATATTCATACCAGAAAACCCCAAGAGCTGATCTACTATTAGTTGAGCTTTAAATCAGCAAACCCGGCTTCTCAAATTAAACACTGCACGGCGGATCCGAAATTCGATCACACCCGCTTGCGCCCCTTTTTCTCTGCCGACAATTCAATATCCGCCGATATCCCTCTGCAGCCACGCCGAACATGGCGCTTGCTGTAAGGCCTGCTTTCAGGCATGTGACCCCATCCACAGCATCGACATGGCAGCCGGAAAGGATCGGGTCATGGATTACAGCAAGATGGGCGGCGCGCGCCCGGGGTCGAACAAGCCCAAATTCAAGGCCGAAGACCTCAAGCGCGAAGGCAAGGCCGGCACCGGCGGAAAGGCCAGCAAGGCAGAGCTTCTGGCGCGGATGAAAGCGCAGAACGAGTCGAAGAAAACCGACTGAGGCGCATGCCCGCTTGGGATCAGGCGGACCGCCACAGAGCGCAGGCCGGTCCGGCACTCGCCAAAATGAAAAAGGCGCGGGATGTCCCGCGCCTTTCGTCTGTCCGGAGGAAAGCTCCGATCAGTTCTTTGCTTTGTCGACCATCTTGCCAGCCGAGATCCACGGCATCATGCCGCGCAGCTTGGCACCGGTCTCTTCGATCATGTGCTCGTCGTTGGCACGGCGCGACGCTTTGATGGTCGGCTGGCCCACGGCGTTTTCGAGCATGAAGTCGCGGACGAACTTGCCCTGCTGGATGTCGGTGAGGACGTCCTTCATCGCCTTCTTGGTCTGCTCGTAGGGCAGGATGCGCGGGCCGGTGACATACTGGCCGTACTCGGCGGTGTTGGAGATCGAGTAATCCATGTTGGCGATGCCGCCTTCATAGATCAGGTCGACGATCAGCTTCACTTCGTGCAGGCACTCGAAGTAGGCCATCTCGGGCGCGTAGCCCGCTTCCACCAGCGTCTCGAAGCCGCAGCGGATCAGTTCCACGAGGCCACCGCAGAGAACCGCCTGCTCGCCGAAGAGGTCGGTTTCGCACTCTTCGCGGAAGTTGGTCTCGATGATGCCCGAGCGGCCGCCACCGATGGCCGAGCAATACGACAGGCCGATCTCAAGCGCTTTGCCCGAGGCGTCGTTGTTCACAGCCACGAGGCAGGGCACGCCGCCGCCTTTGGTGTATTCGCCGCGCACGGTGTGGCCCGGACCCTTCGGCGCCATCATGATGACGTCGACGCCAGCTTTCGGCTCGATCAGGCCGAAGTGCACGTTCAGGCCGTGGGCGAAGGCGATGGCAGAGCCTTCCTTCAGGTTGTCATGCACGTATTTCTTGTAGGTCTCGGCCTGAAGTTCATCGGGCATGGTGAACATGATCAGGTCGCACCAGGCCGCCGCTTCGGCGATGCCCATGACCTGCAGGCCTTCCGCTTCGGCTTTCTTGGCCGAGGGCGAGCCTTCGCGCAGGGCGACGACGAGGTTCTTGGCACCGCTGTCGCGCAGGTTCAGCGCGTGAGCGTGACCCTGGCTGCCGTAGCCGAGGATCGCCACTTTCTTGTCCTTGATCAGGTTGATGTCGCAATCACGATCATAATAGACGCGCATGGGTCTTTCCTTCCTTAGTGTGCGGGCGATTGATCGCCGCTTCGTTGTGAGGGACAACATAGGCACCGCGAACCGATACGGGTTGCGTTTTTCTTGAGTATTTGCCGGAAAGATGAAAGATCATTCTCGGAATGATCGATTAACGGCGAAATCATGCTTGATGATACCGACAGGCGCATCCTGCGCCAGTTTCAGGCCGCACCGGACCTGCCCGGCGGCGAACTGGCCGAACGCGCGGGCGTCACCGCCTCGACGCTGGCGCGGCGACTCGCCGCCATGCGCGAGAAGGGCGTGCTGCGCGGCACCCGCGGGGTGATTCACTGGCCCGCGCTTGGCTATGAGTTGGAAGTGTCCCTGCGGGTGACCCTCGACAAGACCGCCCCCCGCGCCTTCGACGAGTTCATCGACGCCGCCCGCAAGGTGCCCGAGGTGATCGAGATCCAGACCTTCCTCGGCTCGATCGACGTGCGGCTCGCGGTGATCGCCCGCGATCTTGCGCATTACCAACAGCTCTACCGCGGGCAAATCCTGCCACTGCCGCATATCTCCGACATCGAGGCGCTGATGCATGTGGCACTGGTGCGCTCGGACGAGACGGTGCCGCTATGAGACCGGAGACCGCGTGATGGACCTCGACGACATCGACCGCGCCCTCGTGCGCGCGCTGGCCGAAGATGCCAGCGCCAGCGCCGGCGCTTTGGGCCGCAAGCTCGGCCTCTCGCAGCCCGCTTGCTGGCGCCGCATTCAGCGGCTGCGCGACGCGGGCGTGTTCCGCAAGCCGCGGCTCGATCTCGACCTCGAAGCGCTGGGGTTCGGCGTCACCGTCTTTCTGGGTGTGAAACTCGCCACCAAGGGGCGGGTCAGCCTCGAGGATTTCGAGCGCGCCGTGTCCGCCATCCCCGAGGTGCAGATCGTCGAGCATGTGCTCGGCGCTTTCGACTACCGGCTGCGCGTGGTCGCCCGCGACCTGCCGGATTTCGAACGGGTGCTGCGGCGGCGCATCATGACCCTGCCCGGCGTCGGCCATGTGGAAGCCAACGTCGTGCTGAGCGAAGAGCGCCGGCCCGGTCCGCTTTCCGGCCCGCTCTGACGTGCTCCCCATAGCGTGATCGCGACCATCGGAGGTTTTGCCAATCCCGGCGCAACGCGCTAACCCCCTCTGCAACAGCAAAGGAGTATGCCAATGGCGCTGCGCAAGGATGTGGACCCAAGCGGTCTCGATGAATTCTCGGTGGTCTTCACGGACCGCTCGCTCAACCACATGTCCGCGGCCTTTCAGGAGGTGATGCGCGATATCTCGGCGGGCCTGCGCGAGGTCTATGGCGCGAGCGGCGTCGCCATTGTGCCCGGCGGCGGCACCTACGGCATGGAGGCGGTGGCCCGCCAGTTCGGCCGCGGCGCCAAGGCGCTGGTGGTGCGCAACGGCTGGTTCTCCTTCCGCTGGAGCCAGATTTTCGAGACCGGCGGCTTCGGCGGCGAGGTCACCGTGATGAAGGCCCGGCCCACCGGCAACGGCCTCGAGGTGCCCTTCGCCCCCGCACCGATCGAAGAGGTCACCGCGAAGATCCGCGAAGAGCAGCCGGACATCGTCTTCGCGCCGCATGTGGAAACCGCCGCGGGCATCATCCTGCCCGACGATTATGTCACCGCGCTGGCAAGCGCGGCGCATGAGGTCGGCGCGCTGATGGTGCTGGACTGCATCGCCTCGGGCTGCGCCTGGGTCGATATGCAGGCGACCGGCGTCGACGTGCTGCTCTCGGCACCGCAGAAGGGCTGGAGCTCCACCCCCTGCGCGGGCCTCGTGATGATGTCGCAGCGCGCGCTCGACCGGCTGGACGAGACCACTTCCGACAGCTTCGCGCTCGATCTGAAGAAATGGCGCGACATCACCGCCGCCTTTGAGGCGGGCGGCCATGCCTATCACGCCACCATGCCCACCGACGGGCTGCGCATGTTCCGCGACGCCATGGCCGAGACCCGCGCGTTCGGCTTTGCCGAAGCCAAAGCCGCGCAGTTCGAACTGGGCCGCCGGGTGCGCGAGCTTCTGGCCTCGAAAGGCGTGACCTCGGTCGCCGCCGAAGGCTATGGCGCGCCGGGCGTGGTGGTCAGCTACACCACCGACCCCGAGGTGAAGAGCGGCCGCGCCTTCGCCGAGAAGGGCACGCAGATCGCCTCCGGCGTGCCGCTGCAGGTGGATGAGCCCTCGGGCTTCTCGACCTTCCGACTTGGCCTCTTCGGCCTCGACAAGCTGAATGACGTGGACGGCACCGTGGCGCGCCTCGAGAAAGTGCTCGGCGAGGTGCTCTGAGCGCCGCCCCCGTACCAGAGCCTAAACGGGGGGCCAGCCCCCCGTACCCCCCGGGCGTATTTTCAAAGAGAAGAAGACACCCCGCTTCTTCTCTTGCCAAATACGCCGGGGGTGAGCCGCGCAGCGGCGAGGGGGCAGCGCCCCCTCCTCTTCCCGAGCCGCCCGCGCCGGGCTAGACTGAAGCCTTCGCCAACAGCAGGCCGCGCCATGGACCATCCGCTCATCGACCTGATCAACGCCCGCATCGCCAAGGCCGACGCCGAGGGCGCCTTTGACAATCTGCCGGGCGCCGGCAAGCCCCTGCCCGCCTGCGACGATCCCGAGAACGCGGTGATGACCCGCATTCTCAAGGACAATGGCGCGGTGCCCGAGGCGGTGGCGCTCCGCCGCCAGATCGCGGCGCTGCGCGACGAGCTGCGCGAGACCGCCGACCGCGACGAACGCCGCAGGCTGATCCGCGAGATGGCGCTGCTAGAAACGAAATTCGAGATCGCCCGCAAGCCGCGCTGAGGCTTGGCCTTTCCCGGCCCGCATGCCAGAACTTCCCCCGAAACGCCGGAAGGGAGCAGGGATGGTCACGGTCAAAGAGCAATACGAAAGCTACCCCTACCCCGAACGTGATCCTGCCGATGAGGACAAGCGGCTGATCACCGGCTCGCCCTCGCACCCGCTGGAGATGGACCACTGGCTCTGGCGCGGCTGCCGCGACTGGTCGCAGCCGCTGCGCGTGCTGGTCGCCGGCGGCGGCACGGGCGACGGGCTGATCCAGCTCGCCACCCTGCTGAGCAAGGCCGGCAAGCCCTATGAGATCACCTATCTCGATCTGTCCACCGCCTCGCGCGCCGTCGCCGAGGCGCGCGCGGCGCGGCGCGGTCTCACGGGCATCACCTTCCACACCGCCAGCCTGCTCGATGCCCCCGACTATGGCCGGTTCGACTATATCGACTGCTGCGGTGTGCTGCACCATTTGCCCGACCCCCAAGCTGGCTTTGCCGCGCTGCGCGCTGCGCTCGCCCCCGGCGGCGGCCTCGGTTTCATGGTCTACGCGCCCTATGGGCGCTCCGGCGTCTACCCGCTGCAGGAGGCCTTTGGCGCGCTCTTTGACGGCCTGCCCCCGCAGGACCGCCTCGCCCGCGCGCAGCGCATCGTCGCCGAACTGCCCGAGGGCCATCCCTTCGCCGCCAACCGCAACCTTGGCGATCACCACGCCTCAGACGCGGGGTTTTACGATCTTCTGCTGCACGGGCAGGACCGCAGCTATTCGGTGCCCGAGCTTCTGGAGACACTTGGGGCCACCGGCTGGCGCCTCGCAGGCTTCACCACACCGGCGCTCTACGATCTGGCGCAGATCACCGAGGCGCCCGAGGGTATGCCCGCGGAAACACAGATGGCGCTGGCGGAAAAGCTGCGCGGGACGATCCGCATGCACACCGCCTATGCGGTGCCCGACAGCCCGGAAGAGACCCGCGCGACGCCCGCAAACCGCAGCCTCGTGCCGCATCTGCGCGGCGTGCAGCGCGCGCCGCTGGCCAAGGCCGTCGCGCAGGGCCGGCCCCTGCCGGTGAAACTGGGCGGTGTGGAGACCACGCTGACCCTGCCCAAAGGCACCGCCGCCGCCCTCGCGGCAATCGACGGCCGACGCAGCCTTGCGCAGATCGCGCAGGCGGCGCGGCTCGATCCGATCACCTTCGGCACCGCCTGGGCGCAGGTGCACAAAGCGCTCGAGCCTTGGGGGCTGCTGCTCTACTCCGCGCTGCTGCGCTGAAACAGGCTCACTCGTAGCTGCGGGTGTCCTCGATCACCACACCGTCGCGCGGCAGCGCCCCCGGCGCCACGATCTCGACCTTGCCCTTGAGCTTCAGCACCTCGGCCACGCTGCCCTCGAAGGCTCCGGCATCGCCCGAGGCGGTCTCGATCCGCACGGTCATCACGTCCATCTCGCCCTCGCGACTGGCCACCACGCGGGCGCGGTCGATCTCGGCGTGACGCGCCACCAACGCCGCCACCTGCTCGGGGCGCACGAACATGCCCTTGATCTTGGTGGTCTGATCGGCCCGGCCCATCCAGCCCTTGATGCGCATATTGCTGCGCCCGCAGGGGCTGACCCCCGGCAGCACCGCCGACATATCGCCGGTGGCGAAGCGGATCAGCGGGTAATCGGGGTTGAGCGTGGTCACCACCACCTCACCGACCTCGCCCTCGGGCACCGGAACGCCAGTGCCTGGCGTGACGATCTCGACGATCACCCGCTCGTCCACCACCATGCCCTCCATGCTCGGGCTCTCATAGGCGATCATCCCCAGATCGGCGGTGGCATAGCACTGAAGGCACGAAATGCCCCGCTCGGCGTAGAACGCCCGCAGCGACGGGAACAGCGCCCCGCCCGAGACCGCCGCCTTGGTGATCGCCAGATCCACCCCCAGCGCATCGGCCTTCTCGAGGATCACCTTGAGATAATCGGGCGTGCCGGCATAGGCGGTGACGCCGACATCGGCAGCCGCCCGCACCTGCAACTCTGTCTGGCCGGTCCCGGCGGGCAGCACCGCCGCCCCCACCGCCCGCGCACCGCTTTCAAAGATCATCCCGGCGGGCGTCAGGTGATAGCCAAAACAGTTTTGCACGATGTCACCGCTGCCGATCCCGGCGGCATGCAGGAACCGCCCCAGCCGCCACCAGTCATGACCGCCGCCGCCCGGCTCATAGATTGGCCCCGGCGACTGGAACACATGCGCAAACCCCGAGGCGGGCCGCGTGGTGAAGCCGCCGAAGGGGGCCGCCCCGGCCTGCGCCTTGCCCAGATCGGACTTGCGCAGCACCGGCAGCCGGGCCAGCGCCGCGCGGCTGGTGATGCTTGCCGCATCGACACCAGCCAGAAGCTCGGCATACCCCGGCAGCCCCTGCGCACGGGCGATCTGCTCCGGCAGCGCCTCACCCAGAGCGGCGGCGCGCGCCTCGGCGCTGCGGGTCTCCAGATCGTCGTAATAACTGCTCATCCGAGCCTCCTTCTCAAAGCCCAAAGCTCACAGGCCAAAGCTCACAGGCCAGACCTCTCCTCCCCGCTCCCGGCGGCGCCGGAAGGCGGTGGCAGCGGGTAAGCCGCCAATGTCTCGTAAAGCGCCCCCTCGGGCGTCAGCGTCGAGGCGACGAGCCGCAGCACCTCTGCCGCCACCGCCCCGGTCTTCGCCCCGGTCTCTGTCCCGGTCTCCGCACCTGTGGTCAGCCCCGCAAGCCCGGCCACCGCCCGTTCAAGCCGCGCGATCCCATCGCCGCGCAGACCCGCGCCGAAGCGCAGCAAGGTCACATGCGGGCGAAACCGCCGCCGCTCCAGTTCGATCCCCGCCGCCCGGCAGGCGCGGGCCACGCGGCCATGCAGTGCCAGCAGCCCCGGGTCTGGCCGCAGCGCCGCCGCCAGCAGCTTGGGCGCCCGCCCACCGAAGCTTTCCAACCCCGCCACCTGCAAGAAACAGCCCGGCAAGGCGGCCCCGCCAAGCTCCAGATCCAGCTCCCGCAGATCCGCCTCCGCGACCTCCCCAAGGAAGGCCAGCGTCACATGCAGGTTCTCCTCGGGCACAGCGCGCCCCACCGGCACCGCGCCCTGCACCGCCAAGAGCGGCGCGATCAGCGCCTCCGGCAGCGGCAGCGCGAGGAAGCAGCGCATTCACGCCAGCCACCGCTTGCGGCGGCGATAGGAACGCACGTCGCGGAAGGATTTGCGCCCCTCGTCGGACATGCCGAGATAGAACTCCTTCACGTCCGGGTTCTCGCGCAGCGCCTGCGCCGGCCCGTCCATCACCACCCTGCCGTTTTCCAGAATGTAGCCGTCATGGGCATAGCGCAGCGCCACATTGGTGTTCTGCTCGGCCAGCAGGAACGACACGCCCTCGCCCTCGTTCACCGCCTTCACGATCTGAAAGATCTGCTCCACCAGCTGCGGCGCCAGCCCCATCGAAGGCTCATCCAGCAAGATCATCTTCGGTCGGCTCATCAGCGCCCGCCCGATGGCGCACATCTGCTGCTCGCCGCCCGAGGTATAGCCCGCCTGACTTTTCCGGCGCTCCTTGAGGCGCGGGAAATACTCATAGACCATCTCCAGATCCTGCATCACCGCCGCCTTGCCGTCGCGGCGGGTGAAGGCGCCGGTCATCAGGTTCTCTTCCACGGTCAGATGCTCGAAACAATGCCGCCCCTCCATCACCTGAATGACCCCGCGCTTGACCAGCGCCGCCGGGTCCAGATCCTGCACCCGCTCGCCGCGGTAAGAGATCGTGCCCTTGGTCACCTCGCCGCGCTCGGAGTGCAGCAGGTTCGAGATCGCCTTGAGCGTGGTGGTCTTGCCCGCGCCATTGCCACCCAGAAGCGCGGTGATCCCGCCCTGCGGCACCTTCAGCGACACGCCCTTCAGCACGAGGATCACGTGGTTGTAGATCACCTCGATATTGTTGACCTCCAGCAGCGCCTCGCGCGCCGCCCCGCCGGGGGAAGAGGTCTCGCCTGTCTGCACAGCGTCCAGCATCTTCTTCTCTTTCCAAATACGCATGGGTCCGGCGGCGACAGTAGCGCCGCCGCCGGAAGGTCAGCTCAGCCGCCGCATTCCTCGTTGACCGGCCACGGCTGGTTGGCATCGGCGTAATCCATCGCCGCCTTCTGCTCGAGCGGCGCGATCATGTCGGCGTCCGGCATGATGAGGTCCGAGGCTTTGACGAATTTCTCGCCGTCCCATTCAAGGATCCAGCCGCCCGAGTGGCCGGTGTGGTTGTCACACGAGGTGCTGAACGGCGGCACCATGCCGGTCATCCCCAGCTCTTCCAGCCGCGCCTCGGAGATGTCGAGGTTCTCCAGACCCCAGCGCAGATCGGCGGGCGAGATATCGGCTTTGCCCGCATGTTCCTGCGCCACGCGGATGCCCTCGCCGAGGATCATCGAGATCACCAGACCGCGCGAGTAGAACACGCCCGACATTTCTTCGGGGTTGCTCTGGGTCTTGCCCGGCTCGACCACATATTTCTGCAGGTCGGCCATGATCGGCGCCTCGGGGTTCGGGAAGGACCAGCTGACCGACTTATAGCCCTTGCCATCCTCGCCGACGATCTTGAGATCGGCGTCATGCCCGGCCCACCAGACCCCCAGCATGTTCTCCATCGGGAATTTGGTTTTCACCGCCTCGGTGATGGCCCCGGCGTTCATCGCGCCCCAGCCCCACATGATCACATAGTCGGGACGCTCACGGCGGATCTGCAGCCATTGCGCCGATTGGTTCTGCATCTCCTTCAGACCCACCGGGATCGGCACCAGCTCAAAGCCCTGCGCCTCGGCAGCCGCCTCGAGATAGGGCAGCGGCTCCTTGCCGAACGGGTGGTCGAGATGCAGGAAGGCGATCTTCTTGCCGCTCAGATCGCCCTGCTCGCCAAGGTATTTGACGAGGATCGACGCCCCGTCCCAATAGCTCAGCGGCGTGTTGAACGCCCATTGGAACACCTTGCCGTCCGCCATCGGCGAGAAGCCATAGCCGGGCGCGAGAATCGGGATCTCATCGACATTGGTCTTCGGCAGAACCTGCAGCGTGATACCGGTGGACCAAGGCTGGGTCACGATCGCCTTGCCCTTGGTCTTCTCGTAACACTCGACGCCCTTCTCGGTGGAATAGCCGGTCTCGCATTCGTCGAAATCGATGGCGATGCCGCCGATGCCGCCGTCGCGGGCGTTCATCAGCTCCATATAGTCCTTCTGCCCGTTCATCAGCGGGATGCCGGTGGCGGCAAACGGCCCGGTGCGATAGGCGAGGTTCGGCGTGAACAGCCCCTCGGCCAGCGCGGCCCCGGCCATGGACCCGGCCATCAGCGCACCCAGCGCCGCGGCCCCCGCAAGTTTGGTCAACATCTTCATCCTGTCTCCTCCCAAAGATCTTCGATGATATGAAAAGCCCGGCCCGCGCCTCCTCAATGCGGGAAGGGCCAGATGATCAGCTTCTCCCGGATCAGCGCCCAGAGACGGGCCAGCCCATGCGGCTCGATGATCAGGAAGAAAACGATAAGCGCGCCGACGATCATGATGTTCAGATGCTCGACCGTGGCCGAGCTGATCGGCAACCCCAGCGCCTCGGGCACCGTGCCCAGCACCACCGGCAGGCCAACGATGAGGATCGCGCCCAGATAATTGCCGAGGATCGACCCCAGCCCGCCGATGATGGCGATGAAGAGGATGCGGAAGCTCAGCGGAATGTCGAAAAGGTTGGGCTCCGCCGCGCCGCGCCACATAAAGACGAAGAGCGCCCCCGCCACGCCCACCACGTAGGACGAGACGGCAAAGGCGGTCAGCTTCGAGCGCATCAGATTGATGCCGATAAGCTCGGCGGCGATGTCCATGTCGCGCGTCGCCTTCCAGCTGCGCCCAAGGTTGCCGCGGGTGAGGTTGATGCAGACCACGGTCATCAGCGTGACCACCGCCAGCACCACGTAATACTGCACGATCGAGCTTGCCTGCGGCCCCGCCACGTAAAGCCCGAACATGTCGAGGTTCGGCACCTGGATCGCGCCCGAGGCGTTGTAGTTGTAAAGCCAGCCCCATTTCTCGAACAGCCAGACCAGAAAGAACTGCGCCGCGAGCGTGGCAATGGCGAGGTAGAACCCCTTGATGCGCAAGCTCGGAATGCCGAAGGCCACGCCGACACCGGCGCTGAAGACGCCCGACAGCAGGATCGCGATCACCGGGTTCATCCACGGAAACAGCGTCACCAGCTTGTAGCAGGCATAAGCCCCCACCCCCATGAAGGCCGCGGTGCCAAGGCTCAGCTGCCCGGCATAGCCCGTCAGGATGTTCAGTCCCTGCGCCGCCAGCGCGTAGATCAGGATCGGGATCAGCAGCGTCTGAAAGGCGAACTCGCTGGCCGTGAGCGGAAAGACCACCCAGGCAAAGCCGAGGATCACCATCAGCAGCACCGCGTCCTGACGGACCGGGAACAGCGCCATGTCCGACTTGTAGCTCGTCTTGAATTGCCCCGCCGTGCGATAGAGCATCCGTTTCTCCCTCTCCCGGCGCGCTGCGGCGCCGCTCCCTCACGCGCCTCGCGCGCCTGTCTCACCTGCGCCTTTCGGCAGCACTTCCTCTTTCCGCCTTTCGGCAGCACTTCCTCTTTGCGCCTCCCGGCGCGGGCCACGCGAAGGCTCCTCCTCCCCCGCCGCGGCCCTAACCGTCTCAGCCGGTCACGCCCGGCCCCTGCGTCTCTTCCGGGTAGGCCCGCTTCGGCGCGGGCGCATAGCCCGTCGCCTCGGTATGCCGCACCAGCCAGAACCACGCCCAGAGCCCGGCACCGCCGCCCACCGCCGCCAGCAGCAGCGCTGGCAGCACCCGGCCTTCGCCGCTGGTCAGCGCGAGGTAACCGAAGGCCCAGAAACCGGCCCAAGCCACGACATTCAGGATCGCCACAAGTTTCGCCATCTCGTCCTCCCCTGCCCTTTCATTGTTCCGAAAAATACGCATCCCAGCTTGCCGCCCATGATCCGCCGGGCCAACGCAGCGATGCTTTCATCTTTCCAAAAATACTCCCGCCGGATGCAGTCCCCGCCGGGAGCCGCCCTAGACCCTTTCGATGATGCGTTCCCCGAACAGCCCCTGCGGGCGGAACAGCAGCACGATCAGCGCCAGCACGAAGGCGAACCATGTCTCGGTGTTGCCGCCCATCAGCGGCTGGCCCCAGTAAATCTCGAACAGCTTCTCCAGCATGCCGATCATCAGCCCGCCGATGATCGCGCCGGTGATGCTTTCCAGCCCGCCCAGCATCAGCACCGGCAGCGCCTTGTAGGCGATCACCTCCAGCGCAAAGCTGACGCCTGCGCGCGCGCCCCATGCGATGCCGGTGACCAGCGCGATGATGCCCGCGATGAACCAGACCAGCACCCAGATCGTCTGCAGCGAGATGCCCACCGACAGCGCCGCCTGATGGTCATCGCCGAGCGCGCGAATGGCGCGGCCCATGCGGGTCTTGCCGAGGAACAGCAGCAGGCCAACCACCAGAAGCGCCGCGACGATCACCGCCGTGATGTCCTTCTGCTCGAGGATCAGCAGCCCGCCCCAAGGCTCCAGCAGCACCGAGTCCGTGGGGATGCCCAGTTCCTCGGTGATCATCACCTTGTTCTCGCCGCCAAAGATGATCTCGCCGAGGCCGATCAGGAACAGCGTGATGCCGATGGTGGCCATAAAGAGGATGATATCCGGCTGGCCCACCAGCGGGCGCAGCACCACCCGTTCGATGCTCACCGCCAGCACGAACATCACGCCCAGCGTCAGCACCACACTGATCCACGCCGGGATGCCCATGGCGTGCAACCCGACGAGGGTCAGCGCGGCAAAGACCACCATGATGCCCTGCGCGAAGTTGAAGATCCGCGAGCTGCGGAAGATCAGCACGAAGCCAAGCGCGATCAGCGCGTAAAGGATGCCCGAAACCAGCCCCTCCCAAAGCACCTGCAGCAGGAAGTCCGGCGCCTCGATCATATCGGCGAAGGGCTTGATGAAGATGTCGCTCAGCATGTGGTTCCTCCCGCCCGGATGCGCGGCTCATATGCATGGGGTGTGCATGGATTGTGCATGGGGTGTGCCCCCTCCTCTCGGCCGCTCAATGGGCCACACCCAGATAGGCGTCGATCACGTCCTGGTTCTGGCGCACCTCCTCGGGCGGGCCGTCGCCGATCTTCTTGCCGTAGTCCATCACGACCACCCGATCCGACAGATCCATGACCACGCCCATGTCGTGTTCGATGAGGCAGATGGTGGTGCCGAACTCGTCGTTCACATCGAGGATGAAGCGGCTCATGTCCTCTTTTTCCTCGACATTCATCCCCGCCATCGGCTCGTCGAGCAGCAAGAGCGAGGGCTCCGCCGCCAGCGCCCGCGCCAGTTCCACGCGCTTCTTGAGGCCATAGGGCAGCCGCCCCACCGGCGTCTTGCGAATGCTCTGAATCTCAAGAAAATCAATGACTTTCTCGACGATCTCGCGGTTGGCAATCTCTTCGTCGCGGGCGCGGCCCCACCAGATCGCCTGACTGGCGATCCCCGCCTTCATCTTGGTCAGCCGCCCGGTCATGACGTTGTCGAGCACCGTCATCCCCTCGAACAGCGCGATGTTCTGAAAGGTCCGCGCCACGCCAAGCCGCGCCACCTCATAGGGTTTCATCGGCGGGCGTTTCGCGCCCTTGTACCAAAGCTCCCCCTCAGAGGGCGTGTAGAAGCCCGAGATGATGTTGAGCATTGAGGATTTGCCCGCCCCATTGGGGCCGATGATCGCCCGTATCTCTCCCTCGCGAATGTCGAAAGAGATATCCTTGATCGCCACAACTCCACCAAACTTAAGGGTAATATTGCGCAGCTCCATCAGCGTTCCGCCGATCTGCCGCCCATCCTCGGTGACGTAGCCCACCTCTTTGCTGGCATCTTTCACGGCATCCCGCCTTTCATCTTTCCCTGAAATACTCAGACCCGACCCGTCCATCATTCCGCCGCCATGGGTTTGGGCACCACCGGCACGACCTGCGCATCGCGGATCGCCAGCGTCGCCTTGATCCGGCCTTTGCGCCCGTCCTCATAGGTGACCTCGGTTTCGGTGTAGATGCTGTCCGACCCGTCATAGAGCGCGCCCAGCAGGTCCGCGAATTTCTCGGCGATGATGTTGCGGCGCACCTTGCGGGTGCGGGTCAGCTCGCCATCGTCGGCATCCAGTTCCTTGTGCAGCACGAGGAAGCGGTGGATCTGGCAGCCCGAGAGCATCTCGTCCCCGGCCAAACTGGCATTCACCTCTTCCACATGGCTCTGGATCATCTCCAGCACCCGCGGATGCCCCGCCAGTTCCTGATAGGAGCCATAGGCGATGTTGTTGCGCTCGGCCCAGTTGCCCACCGCCGTGAGGTCGATGTTGATGAAGGCGGTACAGCGGTCGCGGCCATTGCCGAAGACCACGGCCTCAAGGATGTTGGGATAGAACTTGAGTTTGTTCTCCACGTATTTCGGCGCAAAGAGCGCACCATCCGCCATCTTGCCCACGTCTTTGGCGCGGTCGATGATCCGCAGATGCCCCGTGGCCTCTTCGATGAAGCCCGCGTCGCCGGTGGCAACCCAGCCCTCCGCGTCCTTCGTGCCCGCCGTGCTGTCGGGGTTCTGGTAGTATTCCACAAAGACGCCGGGCGAGCGGTAGAAGACCTCGCCGCTCTCGGCGATGCGGAGCTCTACGCCGGGCGACGGCACACCCACGGTGTCGGGCCGCACCTCATTGTCCGGCTGCTGGGTAATGAAAACCGAGGCCTCGGTCTGCCCATAAAGCTGTTTGAGGTTGATCCCCAGCGCCCGGTAGAAATCGAAGATCTCCGGCCCGATCGCCTCGCCTGCGGTGTAGCCGACGCGCACGCGGGAGAACCCGAGCGTGTTCTTCAGCGGCCCGTAGACCATGAATTCGCCAAGCGCGTATTTGATCCGCTCCAGCGTTCCCACCGGTTTGCCGTCAAGGATTTTCGGCCCCACCACCTTGGCGTGGTTCAGGAAATGGTGGAACAGCTTGCGCTTGAAGGTGCCCGCGTCCTCCATGCGGATCATGATCTGCGTCAGCTGCGTCTCGAACACCCGCGGGGGCGCGAAATAGTAGCTGGGCGCGATCTCGCGCAGGTCGGTCATCATCGTCTCGGCGGACTCGGGGCAGTTGACGCAGAACCCGTTCCAATAGGCCTGACCGATCGAGAAGATGAAATCCCCCACCCACGCCATGGGCAGATAGGCAAGCACCTCCTCGCCGGGGGTCAGATGATCGAACTCGGACGAAGCCTTGGCCGTCTCGATGATATTGCGGTTCGACAGCACCACGCCCTTGGGCTTGCCGGTGGTGCCGGAGGTGTAGAGCATGACGCAGGTGTCGTCATAGCCGAGGCCCGAGCGGCGCTTCTCCAGCTCTCCGATCAGCTCGTCGCGGGCGGCCCGGCCCTGTGCCTGCACATGGGCATAGTCGTGTAGCGCACGGTGATCGTATTTCCGCATGCCGCGCGGATCGACGTAGATCATATGCTCGAACTGATGCAGGTCGTCCTGAATCTCGATGACCTTGTCGACCTGCTCTTGATCTGCGGCGATGACGAAACGCGCGCCGCAATGCTGCAGCACATATTCCATCTCTTCGGCCACCGCGTCCTGATAGAGCGGCACCGGCACCGCGCCCGCCATCTGCGCCGCCACCATCGACCAGTAAAGCGTCGGGCGGTTGCGGCCGATCACCGCCACATGGTCGCCCGGTGCCACGCCGAGGTTCAGAAGCCCCAGAGCCAGCGCCTCGATCTCTTCCAGCGTTTCCGCCCAGCTCCAGCTTTGCCAGATGCCGAATTCCTTTTCCCGATAGGCGGGACGGGCCGCATGCTGCCGCGCATTGCGCTGCAACAGGGCCGGAACAGAGCGCAGACCCTCTGCGCCCTCGGACATATATGCCAAATTGTCTCCTCCCTTGGCCCCCGATGCGCGCCGGTTCTCCGGATGCCCCGAGCTACCTCCTCCGCAGCCCGAGACGCGCATTTCGCGAGTCCGCCCCATTAAGGGACGGGCCAACGGTGAGCGTCAATCTTTTCGTGATGTTTGCCCAAATCTAACGAATTGTATCATGTCCCGACGGTCTGCATCCCTCTGGGATTGCTTAGGCATTCGCAGGGCTGAGCCATGTTTGAAGCGTCGATTTCTCGGCGGGCCATAAAGTTGACCTAAAGGCACAGGCACCCCCTGCCCGCTGCGGCGCGCAATGATATGGCCATTCAAGCGTGGAAGAGACTGGCGACCCCTGAAGGACTCGAACCCTCAACCTGCTGATTAGAAGTCAGCTGCTCTATCCAGTTGAGCTAAGGGGCCGCGCGCGACAGCGATAGCGCAAGTCGTCAGGCTTGCCCAGAGCTTAGCGACGCTTGAGAGGAAGGCCCGGCGCTGACGTTGCACCGGCGCAAGAGCCTCCACTCCCGCTGCGGCGCGAATGCCGCGCCAAAAGGTGCAAACGGGCGCTGTCCCAGCTTTGCACTTGCCGCAACTGCTCCTCTGGCCCAGCCTGTCCTGCACAATCGCACCATCACAGACGCGAGGCCCCAAATGTTCCGGTTCCTGCCCGTTCTGCTCGTGACTTGCCTTGGCCTTATGGCCTGCACCAGCGCGCCGCCGCAGGTTCCCAAACAGATGAGTCTGGTGCAGACCAGTTCCGCCTCCGCGCCTCTGGCGCAGATGACGCAGCGCTGGCAAGGCAGATCCGATGGCATGTCGGGGGTCCAGATCGTCGGCGATGGCATCGACGCACTGGCGCTGCGTATCGCCCTTTCGGACCTCTCACAGACCAGCATCGACGCGCAGTACTACCTGCTCCACAACGACGTTTCGGGCGGCCTCTTTGCCGATGCGCTGCTGCGCGCCGCAGACCGCGGTGTACGCGTGCGCCTGCTGCTCGACGATATGGACACGCGCGGCTATGACGCCGCGACCCGCGCGCTGGAAACCCATCCCAATATCGAGATCCGGCTTTACAACCCGTTCCTGCGCTCGCGCAGTAAGGCGCTGTCGGCGCTGCTGGAGTTCGGGCGCATCAACCGGCGGATGCACAACAAGTCGATGAGTTTCGACGGGCAGATCACCATCGTCGGCGGGCGCAACATCGGCGACGAGTATTTCTCGGCGCGCGAGGATTCCAACTACGATGACCTCGACCTGCTCGCCGCAGGCCCGGTCGTCCGCGAGGTCGGCAAGAGTTTCGACGGCTATTGGAACAGCCCCTACGCGGTGCCGGCCTCGGCGCTGATCACCCCCGATGAGGATGATCTCGATCTCGCCACCACCCGCGACCGTCTGGCGCAGCACAGCCAGCAAAGCCTCGGCACGCCCTATGGCGCAGCGCTTGCCGAGCGGATCGCGCAGACCAAGCGTGCGCCCAGACCGCTCGAACCCGCGCGCGCGACGCTGATCGCCGATCCGCCCGAAAAAGCCGCCGGAGACCTGCCCCGTGAAGCCACGCTCAGCGGTGCCATGCTGCCGCATATCGCCGCGCTGGAGCATCAGTTCCTCGTGGTTTCCGCCTATTTCGTGCCCCGCGACAGCGGCGTGGCGCTGCTGCGCGGGCTGGAAGAGCGCGGCGTCGAGGTGACGGTGCTGACCAACTCGCTCGACGCAACCGACGTGCCTGCGGTCTATGCGCATTACACCCGCTCGCGGCCCGCTTTGCTGGACGCAGGGGTCGACCTTTGGGAATTGCGCGCCGAAAAGGAGCGCCCCGACCGGACGCTTTCGGGGCTCGGGCTTTCGCGCTCGGCGCTGCATGCCAAAGCCTTCGTTCTGGATGAGCAGAAGCTTTTCATCGGCTCGTTCAACTGGGACCCGCGATCGGTGCGCATCAACTCCGAGATGGGCATTCTGGTCGAGTCGCCGCGCCTTGCCACGCAGGCGGCGCGCAACTTCAAGGCCATGCTGCCCCAGACGGCGTTCCATCTGAGACGCGATGACCGGGGGGCCTCGACTGGCTCGAGCATGACGAGGGCAATCGCTGGCGGCTTTATCGCAGTGCCCCGGTGCTGTCGCGCACCCGTGCCCTCACCGTGCCCATTCTGGCGGTGCTGCCGATCGGCGGGCAACTGTGATCCCGCGTGCGTTGACATGCCCTGCGGGATCGGTCCCACTGCGGGGATGACCCGCCAAGGACCTCTATGCCACCGATGAAGGACATCACCTTCCAGACGCTCGTTCTGGCGACCGTCTTCGTGCTGGCGCTGGGGGCGATCCTTGTGCTGGGACGCGTGGTGTTGCTGCCCATCGTCACCGCGGCGATCCTCGTCTATCTGCTGGAATCCGCTGCCGCGGGCATCCGCCGCGTGCCGGTGCTGCATCTGCTGCCGCACCGCGTGCTGCGCCTGCTGCTGCTGGTCACCGTGGCCGCTCTGGTGCTGGTGCTGGCGGCCGTGATCTCGGCCACGGTGCGCGAGATCCTCGCCGTCGCCCCCAGCTACGAAGACAACCTGCGCAGCATGGTCGAAGGGCTTGCGGTGCAATTCCATTTCGAAGGCGACGCGCTGTGGGAGAAGATCAGCGACGAGACGCTCGGGCAGATCAACTTGCGCGCGCTGTCGCTGGCGGTGCTGGGCGGGTTTACCAACCTCGGCTCGGTGGTGCTGCTGGTGATCATCTATGCCGCCTTCATCACCGTCGAGCGCGGCTCTTTCCAGCGCCGCCTTGCAGCCGCGCTCAAGAGCCCCGAGCAGACAGAGAACGTGCTGCACGTATTGGGTGCGATCAACGAGAAGATCAGCCGCTACCTCGCCTATAAGACGCTGATCAACGTGGTGCTCGGCACGATCTCTTATGGGGTGCTCTGGGCCTTTGGCGTGGATTTCGCGCTGTTCTGGGCCGTGGTGATCGGGGTGCTGAACTACATCCCCTACGTCGGCTCGCTGCTGGCGGTGCTGTTTCCCGTGGCGCTGTCGCTGGCGCAATTCGCCTCGATCGGGACGACGGTTGCGCTCTGCGCCGCACTGACCGCGGTACAGGTCACGCTCGGCAATATCATCGAGCCGCGACTGATCGGGCGACAGCTCAACCTGAGCCCTTTCGTGGTGCTGCTGGCACTGGCGCTCTGGACGACGCTATGGGGGATCCCCGGCGCGATCCTTGCCGTGCCGCTGACCTCGATCCTCACCATCGTGCTGTCGAGCTTCGAGGCAACACGCTGGCTGGCGCTGCTGCTGGCCGAGCGCGTCGACACGAGCGACATGCCGGGGCCGGCTGGACCGCAGTCCCAAAGCTGAGCCGCTCCTTCCGTCACAAGGCAGGCCGCAGGCAGGGCACAGGCAGGCGAGTGCTGGCGAAACTTTGTCGCGTTAACCGAGAGTTGACAGATGGCGGAGCCTCAGCGCACCGTCATATCACCGGCAGCGTATGTCGGATGACACTCAAGGATTTGCAAAATGTCTCATTGGCTCTGGTGGATTGTCATTGGTATCGCGAGCATCCTCGGCGGGATCATCGCACTTCTTAACCCTTTCGCCGCCTCGGTGACGGCGCAGACTTTGGTGGCTTGGTTCCTGCTCATCCTCGGCGTGATCCAAGCGATCAGCATCTTCCGCGTGACCCGCATGCGCGAGCGGCTGGTGGCCATCCTGCTGACCATCATCTACCTCTGGCTCGGCATCAGCTTTCTGGCGAACCCGCTCGAAGGGCTGATCTCGCTGACGCTGGTGGCCGCGATCATGTTCCTCGTGAGCGGCATCACCAAGGTGATCTACGCGTTTTCGGTGACCGACAGCCGGTTCAAGCTGGCAATGATCATCAGCGGCGCGGTCTCGGTGATCCTCGCGATCATGATCTTCACCAATTTCCCGTCTTCGGCGGCGGTGGTGCTGGGCGTGCTTCTGTCGGTTGAACTGCTGTCGACCGGCGTTGCGCTGGTGATCTTCGGATTGGTGCTTAAGGCACACCCCGAGCTGCGCAAGAAACCCGTCTGAGCCCATAAGGGGCGGCGCCCTCAGCGCGGCCCCTTACCTCTCGCTGAGCCCGCTACCCCTCGCTGGGCACAGCCTCGACCTCGACAGGATAGCGCTGGCGACAGATCGCCTGTGCCTGCGCGGCCTCGTGGCGCAACTGCGGAAGCTGCTGCTCGATCTCGGCGTCGCGGGTGCGCAGCGCCTCGGCATTGATCGGCACCCGGCGCGTCACCGGCTCTGTGTCGCGTCGCCAGCAATAATGCAGCCTGCCGTTATAGCTGCCGCAAACGTCCCAGCGCATGCGGGTCTCCCAGTCGGTGCTATAGGTGAAGCCGCGCGCCAGATCCTTGGCGATGCGCGCGCGCTCGTCCAAGGCGTCGCGATAGGGCTCCGCCGCATCGCGGTTGCACCGCTCGTAAGGGGTGCCGCAGGCCGCAAGGGCCAAAAGGGGTATGAGAAACCACATACGCATAACAACAGCCTAGCGCCCTTCCCTGCGTCGGTCGAGATCGACCTTTGCCGCAACGGAGAGTTGAGCCACACCATCGCGTGACCTATCTAAGAGCGGATCGCATCGCGCAGGAGAAGAGACATGATGAAACCCGTTGCCCTGATCGCCGGCCTTTGCGCCGCTCTGGCCGCATGTAGCGAGGCCGAAACCAAGGCTGAGGACGACACCTGCGGCGCCGCGGTCTATCAGACCCGCATCGGTCAGCCGGTAGAAGAGCTTGGCCTCACCGCCGGTGAGAAGCTGCGCATCCTCGGCCCCGGTCAGCCGATGACGATGGATTTCCGTCCCGACCGACTCAACATCGAGACCGACAGCACCGGCCAGATCATGCGGGTGTTCTGCGGCTGAGCGCCTGCCACGCAAACCCGAGCTAACGCGGCTGACAACGCATTGGTTCCGGGAAATATTTCCGGAACCAAGCTGACAATCTCACAGTTCCTTTACCGAAGACTGCGGCGCTGGCCGCAAGTGAAACAGTCATACGGAAGGGAAGAGTTATGCGTAAAGGACCCGTTATCGCCGCCGCCGCCGTGGCCGCCATCGTTGTCGGCTTTGGTGCCTATATGATCGACTTTGACGTCACCGACGAAGGCGCCCTGCCCGACGTGGATGTGGCTGTCGAAGGCGGTGAAATGCCCGAGGTTGAGGCCGATGTGGGCAGCATCGACGTTGGCACCAAGGAAGAGACCGTCGAGGTGCCGGACGTCGATGTAGAGGTGGACACCAAGGAAGCCGAGGTGACCCTGCCCGACATCGAGGTGACCCCGCCCGAAGACGACAAGGGCTAAGCTCAGAGCGCTTACCCCCCTGCCCCCAAAAGAAAGCCCCTTCCGGCACCGGCCGGAAGGGGCTTTTTCATGCGGCGCTGCTACGCATGGGCGAGGCGCTACCTCTTGCGCCGCTTTACGTTGCCGCCGCGCTGCCCCGGACGTCCGGCGGTCGACCGGCCTTTGGATTTCACCGCCGCTTCCGACGCCGCCTCTACCGCCGACTGCCGCGCCAGAGGATCGTCGTGGATGGCCAGATCCACCGCCTCCAGCCGCTTCACCTCGTCCCGCAGACGCGCCGCTTCCTCGAACTCGAGGTTCTCGGCGGCCTTGCGCATTTCGGCACGCAGCCCCTCCAGCACCGCTTCGAGGTTCGAGCCCTGCTGCTTTGGATCGATCTTCGCGGTGACGCGATTCATGTCCACGTCGCCCTGATAGAGCCCGGCCAGAATGTCATCGACGTTCTTCTTCACCGTCGCCGGGGTGATGCCATGCTCTTCGTTGTAGGCCATCTGCTTCTCGCGGCGGCGCTCGGTTTCGGCCAGCGCCCGCTCCATCGAGCCGGTGACCCGGTCGGCATACATGATGACCCGGCCTTCGGCGTTCCGCGCAGCCCGGCCGATGGTCTGGATCAGCGAGGTCTCGGAACGCAGGAAGCCCTCTTTGTCGGCGTCGAGAATGGCCACCAGCCCACACTCGGGGATGTCGAGCCCCTCGCGCAGCAGGTTGATGCCGATCAGCACGTCGAAAGCCCCGAGCCGCAGGTCACGCAGGATCTCGATCCGCTCGATCGTGTCGATATCGGAGTGCATGTAGCGCACCTTGATGCCCTGCTCGTGCAGATACTCGGTCAGATCCTCGGCCATGCGCTTGGTGAGCACGGTGCAAAGCGTGCGATAGCCGTCTGCGGTTACCTTGCGGATCTCGTCCAATAGGTCGTCCACCTGCATCTTCACCGGACGGATCTCGACCTGCGGATCCAGCAGACCCGTCGGGCGAATGACCTGCTCGGCAAAGACGCCGCCCGCCTGCTCCATCTCCCAGTTCGCCGGGGTCGCCGAAACAAAGACCGACTGCGGGCGCATGGCGTCCCATTCCTCGAACTTGAGCGGACGGTTGTCCATGCAGGACGGCAGGCGGAAGCCATGTTCGGCCAGCGTGAACTTGCGCCGGTAGTCGCCCTTATACATGGCCCCGATCTGCGGCACCGAGACGTGGCTTTCATCGGCGAAGACGATGGCATGGTCGGGGATGAACTCGAAAAGCGTGGGCGGCGGCTCGCCCGGCGCGCGCCCCGTCAGATAGCGCGAGTAGTTCTCGATACCGTTGCAGACCCCGGTGGCCTCCAGCATCTCGATGTCGAAATTGGTCCGCTGCTCGAGCCGCTGCGCTTCCAGCAGCTTGCCCTCGGCCACCAGTTGGTCGAGCCGCTGGCGCAGCTCTTTTTTGATATGGATGACCGCCTGCTGCATCGTCGGCTTCGGCGTCACATAGTGCGAGTTCGCATAGACACGGATACGATCAAAGCTGCCGGTTTTCTCGCCGGTGAGCGGGTCGAACTCGGTGATGCTCTCCAGCTCCTCGCCGAAGAACGACAGCTTCCACGCCCGATCCTCAAGGTGGGCGGGCCAGATCTCGAGGCTGTCGCCGCGCACACGGAAGGCCCCACGCGAGAAGCCCGCGTCGTTGCGCTTGTACTGCTGCGCCACGAGGTCGGCCATGATCTTGCGCTGGTCATACTCCTGCCCGGCGTGCAGGTCCTGCGTCATCGCGCCGTAGGTTTCGACCGAACCGATACCGTAGATACAGGACACCGAGGCCACGATGATCACGTCATCACGCTCGAGCAGAGCGCGGGTGGCCGAGTGGCGCATCCGGTCGATCTGCTCGTTAATCTGGCTTTCTTTCTCGATGTAGGTGTCCGACCGCGCCACATAGGCCTCGGGCTGGTAGTAGTCGTAATAAGAGACGAAGTACTCGACCGCGTTGTCCGGGAAGAAGCCCTTGAACTCGCCGTAGAGCTGCGCCGCCAGCGTCTTGTTCGGCGCAAGGATGATCGCCGGGCGCTGCGTCTCCTCGATGATTTTGGCCATGGTAAAGGTCTTGCCGGTGCCCGTGGCGCCCAGCAGCACCTGACTGCGCTCGCCGTCGTTCACCCCCTGCGCCAGTTCGGCGATCGCCGTGGGCTGGTCACCCGCCGGAGCGAACTCGGTCTGCATGCGAAAGCGGATGCCACCCTCGAGCTTTTCCCGCGTCCGGACGTCCGGCGCGGGGGAATGCATCAGGGCATCTGACTTGTCGGAATGGGCATAGGGCATGAACGGACCTCCGGGCGCCCGCAAAACGTGTCGCGCCGCGCGGCATTTTCAAGGGGGAGCCAGCCCGCACCACCGTTTCGACGAGGCGCACTGGCAGCGATCTCTCAGCAGGCACGCGCAGGCGCACGCCCAACCTGTCTATAATCGCTCCGCCGCCGGGATCACAGCCGAAGCTTCACGGGTATGCTCACCCTGCCCCAAAGCCCCCTGCCCCTGCCGCAGGTTTGCACAAAAACGCCCATTGCGCGGAAACCACGGCTGCCTACGATTCTGGGTGCGAAAGGCGCGCGGCCTGCCCGCCAGTCCCCTCGCTCCCTATGGCGCCTTGGCCGTGCGCCTTTCGCAGCGCCGACGCGCCTTTTGCCGCGCATCCGTAAAGATTTGCCGCAGTTGGATGCAGCGATCTCTTGCTCTGCGCGGGCAAATTCCCGATAACGCGAGAGATCGTCAGGAGGGATCGCATGCGCGCACGGATTTTCCAGCCGGCCAAGACGGCCATGTCTTCGGGCCAGGCAAAGACCAAGGACTGGTATCTCGAGTTCTTCCCCGCCTCGCCGCGCGAGGTCGATCCGCTGATGGGCTGGACCTCCTCTTCCGACACCCAAAGCCAAGTGCGCCTGAAGTTCGACAGCAAGGAAGCCGCGCTCGCCTATGCCGCCGAGCACGGCATCGACGCGCAGGTGAACGAGCCCAACAAGCGCAAGCCCAACGTCCGCGCCCGCGGCTACGCCGAGAATTTCGCCGTCGACCGCCGCGCCGTCTGGACGCACTGATCGTTGTAAGAGACACCTGAGTTTTTCCCACGGAAGGCTGAGTTTTTCCTGGGAACTACATGTAGGGCGCCCATTGGGCGCCCTTTCCATATCTAGCGCATGCTTGCAAAGCGCGCGGCTGAGCGCATGATCCGGCGCAAGGGTGCTTCACCCGAGGAGGACCCCGACGGCAGGCAATGCTCTGAACAAGAAGAACCTCCTTGAGCTGCATGCCGATACTCTGGCCGACCTGCTCCTCGAGGCAGTGAAAGGCGACGCAGCGCGCCAGCGTCGGGTGCGCATGGCGCTTTCCGCCGATCTGGGGCCGGAGACGATGAGCGCCGAGGTACGTAAGCGCTTCGCCTCGAACCGCCATTTCGAGCCGCTTTTGACTGGGATCGACTGTCCACGGATTTCTGGATTGCCGGGCATCCAGCGCTATCGCCGCGACGATGCATGAGGGGACTGAGCTCATGACTGCCAGTTGCTCGAGGCCGACACCCCACTGAGCACTGCCTCGTGCGACACTAGAGAACTATCCCTAGCATGAAACCTGAGCGCAGTTAGCTACGGTTGCGAAATTATGGTGCCGAGATATTCGGAGCGACGTGCTCGGCCCACATCCAAGTGCCGATCACATAGCAAGTCAGACGGCGCGCACCGTCAGTGAAGGCTGAGCAGCAGCTTGATGTCATGCGGGCCAAGGCCGGAGAGCAGTTCGCGCTGCTCGGGGTGGAGCGCGGTGCCGCGGTCGACGCGTGCCTTCAATATCTGAGCAATTTCGCTGGTTGTCTGGTAATAGAGGTCGGGATTGTCGCGTGCCATATCCCGCAAGAGGCCCTCGAGCAGCTTCTTACGTTTCTCGGAGTCCAGATCCTTGCGCTTCTCTTGCAGCATCGTGCTTTCCTTTTCGTACGATCATACTTGCTTCAGGTAGGATCGCCGCGTCCCCGTGCCAAGCATCCGTTATTCCCACCTTAGTCTCTGGAGGGCCGTAACGCGCAGGTAGCGGACCTCGCTCCGCTGAGTTTGTTTCTCGGAAGCTGCCGTTCAGGCGGAGCGCAGCGATCGGCCCCTCCGAGCCCCACCTAACCGATGCTGCGCGAGGCACGAACGGCGGCTTTGATCGGGTGGCCAAAACGTGACAAATCTCAAGGAAATTTTATAAGAGGTTTGTGGCACAAGGTTTTTCAACGATTTCGGTTGAGCCCCTAGGGTCAGGATTCATAACCAGTAGATGACGAGGGCGGCTAGAGCGACGGCC
>NZ_JAAGOU010000014.1:0-123074 GCF_010500775.1 Salipiger sp. PrR002 | reverse complement strand
GATCCCTCGGTCGTCGATGACCTCATCGAAAACCGCGCCAACAATGGGTGAGCCGTAGAGCGGCCCTTAGGTCTCGTAAGGGGTCCCTTCGGGGACCCTTTGCATTGTGTCTCAAATCCGCAGTTAACCGCTTTGCCGAAAACTCCTTAAAATCCGCCGGATCCTGCTGCCGTGCGCCCTGCCCTGTGCTAATCTAGGACCGTGGGGACCGATAGCAGACGGAGCATTTCGATGCAGTTCACCGGTGTTCCCCAAGTGGTGGCACCTCTGGCCACCGGGCATCCCCTCGGCTTGCCCGGCGCCCCGGTCAGAACGGCCGAGGAGACCAAGGTGCAACCGGTCAAAGAGCAATCGACCACCGATACGGATCAGGGCGGGGAATATGGCGCCGACGGCCAGCCTCCCGCCAGCTTCTGGCGCAGCCTGACGGGGATGCCTGATCCCTCGAGCCACGTCGCGCCGCCCTCGATCATGCAACTGCGCATTACGGCCCTGCTTGAGGAACAGGCCGAGGCGCTGCTGAAGGAATTGCGCGGCAAGGCGCTCGCAGAGGGGATTGCGAACCGGGAGCCTGCGGAACCCGGGCGCGACGCGGAGGCGTCCACTAGCGCCACTCAGGGAGAGACCGACGCAGAGACAGCGGTTCGGCCCGATCTGCCGCAGCCGAAATTCGCGGCGGGCTCCAACCCGCACGCGAGTACAGGCGCGCGAGAGCCCTCGGCTCAAACTCCCGAACCGAGCCGCAGCGCATCTTCAAGCTCTGAGGCTCCTCCGTTTGCCGCAGCGGCCACCGACGAGATCGCCAAGACCCCGCCCCTGCCCGAACGTCAGCCCGCTGTGCCCAGCCAAACCGCCGAGCGATCCGCGCCTGCCCGCCCCAACGCGTCGGGGTCCGAGGGAGCAAACGCCACCGCCGGGCCGACAATCCGCAACCGTGCTGATTCGCACAGCAATGCACCCCACACGCCAACCGAGAGCATGACTTAGTTGCGACGCCAGAGGTTGAGTACCGCCCCAGCCTCTGCACCGCAGCGAAGATCGCGAACCCGTCATTTGCCGGTCGTCATGGCCGGTTTTCCCGCCTCGCCTCGCTTTTCATGCGCCAAAGCATGGCCTATAAGCGCGAAATCATCAGGCCCCGCAGAGACCGGGACCAGCATAACACCGGCGAGGACCGCATGAGCAAAGATAACCATGAAGCGGACGTGGCCTTCATCAAGGCCCTGGCAGAGCTTCTGCGCGAAAACGATCTGACCGAACTGCAGGTCAAGCGTGAATATGGCGAAGAGGACAGCCTGAACGTCCGCGTCAGCCGCGCCCTGCCGCAGGCGCCGGTGGCCGCCCCGGTCGCCGTTCCCGCCGCAGCCCCCGCAGCCGCACCGGCCGCCGCCCCCGCCGCTGCCGAAACAGCGCCCGAGGATCCGGCCGCGCATCCCGGCGCCGTCACCTCGCCGATGGTCGGCACCGTTTACATGCAGCCCGAGCCCTGCGCCCCGTCCTTCATCTCGGTCGGCGCACAGGTGAAAGAGGGCGACACTCTGGTCATCGTCGAAGCGATGAAGACCATGAACCACATCCCCGCTCCGCGCGCGGGCACCGTCAAGCGCATCCTCGTCGAGGACGGCGCCCCGGTCGAATACGGCGCCCCGCTGGTCATCCTCGAGTAAGAGGCTGCCATGTTCGATAAAATTCTCATCGCCAACCGCGGCGAGATCGCGCTCCGCGTGATCCGCGCCTGCCGCGAGATGGGCATCGCCTCGGTGGCAGTGCACTCGACCGCGGATTCCGACGCCATGCACGTGCGCATGGCCGATGAAACCATCTGCATCGGCCCCGCCTCCTCGACCGACAGCTACCTGTCGCCGCCCGCGATCATCTCGGCCTGCGAAGTGACCGGCGCGCAGGCGATCCACCCCGGCTACGGCTTCCTGTCGGAAAACGCCCGCTTCGTGCAGATGGTCGAGGATCATGACCTCACCTTCATCGGCCCCACCGCCGAGCACATCCGGGTGATGGGCGACAAGATCACCGCCAAGGACACGATGAAGGCGCTCGGCGTGCCCTGCGTGCCCGGCTCGGACGGCGGCGTGCCCGATCTCGAGACCGCCAAGCAGGTGGGCCGCGACATCGGCTATCCGGTGATCATCAAGGCCACCGCCGGCGGCGGCGGGCGCGGCATGAAGGTCGCGCTCAACGAGGCCGAGATGGAACGCGCCTTCCAGACCGCGCGTGCAGAGGGCAAAGCCGCCTTCGGCAACGACGAGGTCTACATCGAGAAGTACCTGCAGAAGCCGCGCCACATCGAGATTCAGGTCTTTGGCGACGGCAAGGGCAAGGCGGTTCACCTCGGCGAGCGCGACTGCTCGCTGCAGCGCCGCCACCAGAAGGTCTTTGAAGAGGCACCCGGCCCCTGCATCACCCCCGAAGAGCGCGCGCGCATCGGCAAGGTCTGCGCGGATGCCGTGGCCAAGATCAACTACACCGGCGCGGGCACCATCGAGTTCCTCTACGAGGACGGTGAGTTCTACTTCATCGAGATGAACACCCGCCTGCAGGTGGAGCACCCGGTGACCGAGGCGATCTTTGGTGTCGACCTCGTGCGCGAGCAGATCCGCGTCGCCTCCGGCATGGACCTGTCGTTCACCCAAGAAGAGCTCGAGATCAACGGCCACGCCATCGAGGTGCGGATCAACGCCGAGCGTCTGCCCACCTTCGCGCCCTGCCCCGGCAAGATCACCCAGTATCACGCGCCGGGCGGTCTGGGCGTGCGCATGGACAGCGCGCTCTATCAGGGCTACTCGATCCCGCCCTATTACGACAGCCTCATCGGCAAGCTGATCGTGCATGGCCGCGACCGCAAAGAGGCGCTGTCGCGCCTTGACCGGGCGCTTGGCGAGCTGATCGTCGATGGCGTGGACACCACGCTGCCGCTGTTCTCGGCGCTGCTGCAGGAAGAGGATATCCTCACCGGCAACTACTCGATCCACTGGCTCGAGAAGTGGCTGGCCAGCAAGCTGGCCGACGCCTGACCCGCACGTGAGCAGAGCGGACGCACACCATTTTGCGGCCCCTTCCCAGCTTTGGGGAGGGGCCGTATGACTCTGACGCCCGAGATCCTGCTGCAGGCCTATCGTGCAGGCATCTTTCCCATGGCCGAGCATCGCGACGACCCCGAGATTTTCTGGGTCGATCCGCGCCAGCGGGGCGTGATCCCGATGAAAGGCTTCCGCATCTCACGCAGCCTGGCGCGGCGATTGCGCAAGGATGACTACGAGGTCACCTTCGACCGCGATTTCGAGGGAGTGATCGACGCCTGCGCCGACCGGCGCGAGACGTGGATCAACTCGGAAATCCGCGCGCTGTTCACCGAGTTGCACCGTCGCGGCATCGCGCATTCGATCGAGGTCTGGATGGACGGCGCGCTTGTGGGCGGGGTCTACGGGCTTGAGATCGGCGGCGCCTTCTGCGGCGAGTCGATGTTCTCGCGCCGCCGGGATGGCTCCAAGATCGCGCTGGCGTGGCTCATAGACCTGCTGCGCCGTGCGGGCTTCACGCTTTTCGACACGCAGTTCCTGACCACGCATCTCGCCTCTCTGGGCGCGGTGGAAATCCCGCGACACCAGTATCGGGCGCAGCTTGCCATGGCCCTCGAGGTGACGCCCGATCTTGCCGGAACTCCACTGGCCGCGTCAGGTCAGGAGGTGGTGCAGCGCAGCACCCAGACGTCGTAACGCTGGTGATCCATCGGATTGAGCGCAGGCGACGAAGCGATCATCCAGCCGCGAAAGGCCGGATCGGGCTTGCCCGCTTCACGGATCGTCAGGAAGGCAAAGGCGTCGCCCGCACGGTTTCCCTCGGGGTAGCGGCATTCCCCAAGCGCAATCTCGATGCGGCCAAACTGCGTGCTGTCGCCGCTCGCCAGTTGGATGTCGGTGACCTTGCCGGTGAGCTTGTCGAGCCCGCGCAGCGTGGCGCCGGTGCCCGTCTCGGTGGCTTCCTGCTGCGCAGCTGCAGCGCCCGCAGCCCCAAGCCCCAGCGCCATGATCATTGCAAATACACGCGTCATTCACTGCCTCCGGCCACATATTTGAACAGCAGCGACATCAGGCTGACCGAGCCTTGCGTGTCGAGGATTTCATCACCCGCGCCATAATAGAAGGGCGAGCCGCCGGGGCTGATTTCAACGAAATTGCCGCCAAGCAGCCCCTCGGAAGAGATCACGATCGCGCTGTCGTCGGGCACCTGCACGCCGCCGTTCATCGCAAGCGTCATGTCGGCGCGGTAGGTTTCGGGATTGAGCGAGATGCCGGTCACCGAGCCTACCTTGACCCCGGCGAGCCGCACGTCGCTGCCCACCGACACACCCTCGAGCGAGCGGAAAGAGGCGCTGAGCGGGTAGCCATCGGCGCCGCCAAAGGCAAAGCCCGTGGCGCTGACCGCATAGGCGCCAAAGGCGATGGCACCGGCAAGCACCACGCCGCCGACCAAGACCTCGGTGGCAGTGTGCGTCATGGGGTTATTCCGGGCTCCACGCCTCGTAGTCCCGGCGCGGGGCCGGTTCCGGGCGGCGGATCGAGCCCTTGGGGGCATAGGCCAGCGCTGTGCCGGTCAGGTTCTCGATATGGGGTTTTTCCCAGCTCTTGTGCGCCAGCGGCTTTTCCGTCGGCGGATGCGGGAAGGTATGATGCAGCCAGCCGTGCCAATCGGGGCTGACGCGCGTGGCCTCGGCCTCGCCGTTGTACATCACCCAGCGGCGCTTGCCGTCCTTGGTCTGGTAGAACACGTTGCCCTGCTCATCCTCGCCGACGCGCTGGCCCTTGCGAGAGGTATAGAGCTGCGTGTTCAGCGTTGCCCCGTTCCACCAGGTAACGGCCCGCAGCAGCGTGTTGAGAATGCCCATGGACGACTCCTCGCTTAGTCCTGACACGTGTATGACCAAAAGCGCCGCCGAGGTCCAGCCGCGACGGCGCGGGGCAACGCGCTCAGGCCGGTGCCAATGCGGTCAATTCGATCTCGATCCGATATTTCGCATCGATCAGCGCCGTCTCGATCATCGTCGCCGCCGGAGGGTTGGCACCGAAGGCCTCGCGCAGCAGCGGCCAGCAGGGCTCGAACTCGGATGCGTCGGGCAGGTAGTAGGTCACCCGCACCGCGTCGGCAAAGCTTGCTCCGGCCTCGGCCAGCGCCTTTTCGATGGTGGCCAGCGCCGCGCGGCACTGATCGACCACCGTGTCGCCCTGCCCTACCGTTCCGGCCACATGCACGAAACCGCCGGCGACCACCGCGCGGCAGTACCCGATCTTCGCCTCGAACTCGCCGCCGGACGAAATACGCCTGATTGTCATGATCTGTCAGTCTCCATACCGGATGCGCGCGGCGATCCGGTCGGTTGCGGAATAGATGTGGAGATCCGTCCCCACGCCATCGCGCATATACCAATTGCCCGGCGCGTCCAGAGCCTGCCGCAATTCTTCGGTCAATGCGCCATCCCACTCACCGCTGCAGGCATCGAGAGGCTCGCGCCCAGTGCCAATCGACGGGGTCTGCCGCCAGTCGCCGCCGAACCGTTCCCACCAAGCACTGCCCACCCCCGAGGTAGGCGGGGTCTGGGCGATGCCGCCCCCGGTCCGGATGATCGCATAGGTGCAGCCGCCGTCCATGGCATCGGCATAGGCTTTGCTGGCCAGCACCGCCTCGATCGGCAGGAGGCCACCAAAGAGCTTGCCCGCAAGCATGTCTTCATCGGCGGAAGAGGGTCCCGCGCCCGTGCCGCCGCCCTGCGTGTGCAGGCCCGCGCCCGCCATGGGCAGGCTGCGTGCTTCGGCCTCTCGGCCTGCGAAATAGGCGAACCACGCCCATCCCCCCAAAAAGAAGATGCCTGCCACGACGGCAAGCATCCTCAATGCGTTCTGAACAAGCTGGGCTACGATCCAAGCCATGAACTGATACCGGTGTTACCTCATCCCACTGCCTTACCCGGCCGACGCAGGTTCTTTCTTGGGATCTGCGTAGATCAGGAGCGGCTTGGCGTCAGCATTGACCGATTCCTCGTTCACCACCACCTCGGTCACGTCATCCATGCCCGGAAGCTCGAACATCGTGTCCAGAAGGATACCCTCGAGGATCGAACGCAGGCCACGCGCACCCGTCTTGCGGGCAATCGCTTTCTTGGCGATGGCCAGCAGCGCGTCGTCGGTGAAGGTCAGCTGGCTGTCCTCCATCTCGAACAGGCGCTGGTACTGTTTGACCAGAGCGTTCTTGGGCTGGGTCAGGATGGTGACCAGCGCGTCCTCATCGAGGTCTTCCAGCGTTGCGATCACCGGCAGACGGCCAACGAATTCCGGGATCAGGCCGAATTTCAGCAGATCCTCGGGCTCGAGGTCCTTGAACACCTCGCCGACGCCCCGCTCTTCGGGATCGCGCACATCGGCGCCAAAGCCCATGGCAGAGCCCTTGCCGCGCTGCGCGATGATCCGGTCGAGACCGGCAAAGGCGCCACCGCAGATGAACAGGATGTTCGTGGTGTCCACCTGCAGGAATTCCTGCTGCGGATGCTTACGGCCGCCCTGCGGCGGAACCGAGGCCACGGTGCCTTCCATCAGCTTCAGCAGCGCCTGCTGCACGCCCTCGCCCGACACGTCGCGGGTGATCGAGGGGTTCTCGGACTTGCGGGTGATCTTGTCGACTTCGTCGATGTAGACGATGCCGCGCTGCGCGCGTTCGACGTTATACTCGCTTGCCTGAAGCAGCTTCAGGATGATGTTCTCGACATCCTCGCCCACGTAGCCCGCTTCGGTCAGCGTGGTCGCGTCAGCCATGGTGAAGGGCACGTCAAGAATGCGCGCCAGCGTCTGCGCCAGCAGCGTCTTGCCGCAGCCGGTCGGGCCGATCAGCAGGATGTTGGATTTCGCCAGCTCGATGTCACCGCTTTTCTGCGAGTGGTTGAGCCGTTTGTAGTGGTTGTGCACTGCCACCGAGAGCACGCGCTTGGCCTTCATCTGGCCGATCACGTAGTCATCGAGCACGTCGCAAATCTCGCGCGGCGTGGGCACACCTTCGGAGGATTTCAGGCCAGCGCCCTTGGTTTCCTCACGAATGATGTCCATGCAGAGCTCGACACATTCGTCGCAGATGAAGACGGTCGGTCCCGCGATCAGCTTGCGTACCTCGTGCTGGCTCTTGCCGCAGAAGCTGCAATACAGGGTGTTCTTGCTGTCGCCGCCGGAGTTCGTCGCCATATCACACCTTTCCAGGCCTTTGGGTTTCAAGCGTCAGGGCCGTTGCCCCAACAAGGCCTATCGTCTCTGCCTAGTCCGGAAAGTCTAAGACAGGGCTTTCCGGTCCACAATGTCAAAATTGCCGCGCGCGGGATCGCGCGCGGCAAAGGGTAAAGCTTACGCTTCGTCAGTGCCGCCGCGCTTCTCGACGATCTCGTCGATCAGGCCCCAGGCCTTTGCGTCCTCGGGCGACATGAAGTTGTCGCGCTCGAGCGCCCGCTCGACTTCCTCGAGGGTGCGGCCGCAATGCTTCACGTAAATCTCGTTGAGGCGCTTCTTCAGTTTCAGCGTCTCTTCGGCGTGGATCATGATGTCCGTCGCCTGGCCCTGATAGCCGCCCGAAGGCTGGTGCACCATGACGCGGCTGTTGGGCAGCGAGAAGCGCATGCCCGGCTCACCGGCGGCGAGCAGCAGCGAGCCCATCGAGGCCGCCTGACCGATCACCAGCGTCGAGACCTTCGGCTTGATGTACTGCATCGTGTCGTAGATCGACAGGCCCGAGGTCACAACGCCGCCCGGGCTGTTGATGTACATCGAGATTTCCTTGCTCGGGTTTTCCGCTTCGAGGTGCAGCAGCTGCGCCACGATCAGCGAGGACATCCCGTCATGTACGGGCCCCGAAAGGAAGATGATCCGCTCCTTCAGCAGGCGCGAGAAAATGTCGTAGGCCCGTTCGCCGCGGCTGGTCTGTTCGACAACCATGGGAACGAGGGTGTTCATGTATGTCTCAAAAGGATCTTTCATCGTCGCCTGCCTGCTGTGTCTTTTCCAAATGGTGCCTATCGCGCGCGCGTTAAGCGAGTCTTAGTATCGGGTCTGGGGGGCTGCAAGGGCCGGAGCAGCAATTCGCCGTCTCAGGCCCCGCCCCAGT
This sequence comes from Salipiger sp. PrR002, assembly GCF_010500775.1. Taxonomy (NCBI): domain Bacteria; kingdom Pseudomonadati; phylum Pseudomonadota; class Alphaproteobacteria; order Rhodobacterales; family Roseobacteraceae; genus Salipiger; species Salipiger sp. PrR002. Next base: position 114,926 of record NZ_JAAGOU010000014.1, on the reverse strand, counting down.
CCTGCGGAGCCGCACAACTGTGCCGACTGCATTCGAGTTCAAGTGTTACCTGTGTCAGTCCAAAGCGGGTTTGCATCTCGTCCTTCACAGCACGTTTTATGCCATCCGCCCGCGCCCATGCGCCCTCGTCGACCACCAGATGCGCCTGCAGCGCGGTGGTGTGCTCGTCGATCTGCCAGAGATGGGCCTTGTGCAGCCCCGCCACGCCGTCGATCCCCTGCGCCGCCTCAAGCACCGCCGAGGGCACCATGTCGGGCGGGCTGCCCAGCATGAGCACGCGGATCACCGATCCGATCTCGGCCAGCGCCATCCACAGGATGTAGCCCGCAATCAGCAGCGTCACCAGCGGGTCGACCCATGTCCAGCCGAAGAGCAGGATCAGCGTGCCCGCAAGGATCACCGCCAGAGAGCCCATGGCGTCGGCCACATTGTGCAAAAAGGCCGCGCGGATGTTCTGGCTGTCCTTAGACATGGCATAGGTCAGCATCGCAGTGATCACGTCGATGACCAGCGCGACCCCGGCGATCACCACGATCAGCCAGCCGGTCACCGGCTCGGGCGACAGGAAGCGCAGGATCGCCTCGATCATCAGGTAGATGCCGATGACGATCAGCGTGGTGTAGTTGATCAGCGCCGCCACCGTCTCGGCCCGCGCATAGCCAAAGGGCATCTCGGCGTTGGCCGGACGCCGCGCGATCTTGCGCGCCAGCGCCGCGATGACCAGCGAGATCGCATCCGAGAAATTGTGCAGCGCGTCGGCGATCATCGCGAGGCTGCCCGAGAGGATCCCCCCGACGACCTGCGCGACGGTCAGCAACATGTTCACCCCGACCGCAATCGCCATACGCGCGTCGCCAGCCTCGGGGTCTACATGGTGATGATGGTGGTGGTGATGACCGTGACTCATGCCTGCATCAGGGACCGCTGCGGTGCCGAGGTCAAGCAGATCACAGGTGCGCGTCGCTCTCGGCCGGTGCGTCCACATGCAGAACGCGGGTTATCTCGAAGCTGGGATCACGCCTGTCGCCCTCCGGAAACAGCCCGAGCGCCGCAGTCAGCGCCAGAAGCGCGGCGATACAGACAATCCAGTGGCGAAAATTCATGCGTCATCTTCCTTGGTCAGTTCTGCCCGGGGGCTGCCAAGGATATGGAGCGCAATGGCGCAATGACCAGACGAGGGCGGAAAATGACGTAAGGACGGGGCCTCACGTTCGCGCGACCGCCCGATCAGATGGCACCGAAAGGGCCCGCCGATGTGGCTCTTTGCCGGCCCACCTACGGAGGGTCAGCTCATCTCCTGCAGGCGGGCGACGTAGCGCGCCATCGTGTCGATCTCGAGATTGACGCTGTCGCCAAGCTTCACCCCGCCCCATGTGGTCACGTCCTTGGTGTGGGGGATGAAGTTGATGCCAAAGACCGAGCCCTGCACCTCGTTGACCGTCAGCGAGGTGCCGTTAAGCGCGACCGAGCCCTTGGGTGCGATGAATTTCGCCAGTTCGTCCGGCGCGCGCAGCTGCACGCGGGTGCTGTCGCCCTCGTCCTGAATCGAGACCACCTCGGCCAACCCGTCCACGTGGCCCGACACGATGTGCCCGCCAAGCTCGTCGCCGACCTTCAGCGCGCGTTCCAGATTGACGCGCTTGCCCTGCTGCCATGTGCCAAGGTTGGTCTTCGACAGGGTCTCGGCGCTGATCTGCACGTCGAACCAATCCTCGCCCAACGTCACCACCGTCAGGCAGACGCCGTCGCAGGCGATCGACGCGCCGATCTCGATGCCCGCAGTGTCGTAGGAGGTGCCGATGCGCGCGGTCAGATCGCCCGCCTGCTCCAGCGCGCGGATTTCCCCCATGTCGGTGACGATACCGGTGAACATCAGCAGATCCTCTTATGACCCAAGGGCTCTGGCCACGGGCCTTATTTTGGTCAAACAATCACGATACGGAGAGCTGTCCGGCCAGTTGGCTGGCATCCCCGATGACGAGTAGGCCGATCCTTAACGAGTGCCCATGACCATGGCAACCGCAGAGCCCCACCCCGTACAGGCCGGGCGCGTCTTCCTGTTCCTGCAGGGACCGCACGGGCCATTCTTTCATCGCCTCGGCGCCATGCTGCGCCGCGCCGGTGCCGAGATCTGGCGCGTTGGCTTCAACGCCGGCGACCGCGCCTTCTGGTTCGACGGTGCCAGCTATCTGCCCTTCACCGAAGCGCCCGAGGACTGGCCTGCGCATCTGCGCGGCCTGCTCGACGAAAAGCGGGTGACGGATATCGTGCTCTATGGTGACACCCGCGCGATCCACGCCGAGGCCATCGCCGAGGCGCGCCGGCGCGGGCTGCGCGTGCATGTCTTCGAGGAAGGCTACATGCGCCCCTATTGGGTGACCTACGAGCGCGGCGGTGCCAATGGCCATTCGCGGCTGATGGACATGGATGTGGCAGACATGCGCAGCGCGCTCGAACGGTCCGACATGGAAGCGCCGCTGCCGCCCGGCCATTGGGGCGACATGCGCCAGCACATCTTCTATGGCGCGCTCTACCATTGGTTCGTGATGTTCCGGAACGGCGACTACCGCAATTTCCGCGCCCACCGCGATCTGCCCGTAGCGCGCGAGTTCCAGCTCTACCTCAAGCGCCTGCTTCTGATGCCGCTGACACGGGTCGAACGCTTTGTCGAAAGCCTGCGCATCCGGCGCGGCGGCTTCCCCTATCACCTGGCGCTGCTGCAGCTTGAGCATGACTCGAGCTTCCGCCAGCATTCGCCCTTCGAATCCATGTCAGAATTCGTTGATCTGGTGCTCGAAGGATTTGCCAAAGGCGCGCCCGGACATCACCACCTCGTCTTCAAGGCGCATCCGCTGGAGAACGGGCAGGTCCCGCTGCGCCGGATGATCGCCGCCTCGGCGCGCCGCCTTGGCATCGAAGGACGAGTGCATTTCGTGCCCGGTGGCAAGCTGGCGCAGCTGCTGAACGACGCGCGCAGCGCGGTCACGGTCAATTCCACCGCCGGTCAGCAGGTGCTCTGGCGCGGAATTCCGCTGCGCACCTTTGGCCGCGCGGTCTATGCCAAACCCGAGTTCGTCTCGGAACAGCCGCTGGCCGAGTTCTTTGCTTTGCCGACCCGCCCCGACAGCCGCGCCTATAAGGATTACCGCCGGTATCTGCTTGAAACGAGCCAGCTTCCGGGCGGGTTCTACGCCTCTCGCGGGCGCCGCCAGTTGCTGCGGCAGGTGGTCGACATGATGCTCTCGCCGCATGATCCTTATGATGCGCTGCGCAATGGCACCGCGGCACCTCGGCAACAGTTGCGCGTAGTCCGCTGACGCCGCGCGAACCCCGGACTGGTTTTTGAATCCGGATTCTCGTACCTTACGCCAAAAAGCTCAGGCAGATAAGAACAGGTCGAGGAGACCGAGCAGTGAAACAGTCCCGCTCCCGATGGGCGAAATCCGCCGCCCTTCTGGCCGCAGTGTCGATTCTGGCATCCTGCGCCCTGCCCCGCGTCGGTCCCAACAAAGATGAGATTTACGCCGGTTCGGTGATGCGCGAGGGCGATGCCTTCGTCGTCAGCGTCAATGATCGCGTGACCCGCGCCACCGCCGTCGTCCCCGCCCTCGGCTTTTCCGAACAGTTCCAGAGCGCCGGTGTCGTCGGCTCCGACACGATCCAGCCCGGCGATACGCTGGGGCTGACGATCTGGGAGAACGTCGACGACGGGCTGCTTGCCGCCGCCGAGACCAATGCCACCTCGCTCGAAGAAGTGCAGGTCGACGGTTCGGGCTTTATCTTCGTGCCCTATGCGGGCCGCATCAAGGCCTCGGGCAACTCGCCCGAAACCGTGCGCCGCATCATCACCGACAAGCTTTCGGAACAGACCCCCGACCCGCAGGTCGAAGTGCGCCGCCTTGCCGGTGACGGCTCGACCGTGAGCCTTGTCGGTTCTGTCGGCGGTCAGGGCGTCTATGCCATTGAGCGTCCCACCCGCACGCTGTCGTCGATGCTGGCGCGTGCCGGTGGCATCACCATCCAGCCAGAGATCGCCCAGATCACCGTTCTGCGCGGCGGCCAGCAGGGCAAGATCTGGTTCCAGGACCTCTACAAAGACCCGCGCTATGACATCGCGCTGCGCGGCGGCGACCGTATCCTCGTCGAGGAAGACACCCGCGCCTTCACCGCGCTCGGTGCCACCGGCACGCAGGCGCGCGTGCCCTTCGAGACGCAGACGCTCTCGGCGGTCGAGGCGATCGCGCAGGTTGGCGGTCTCGTGCCCACCTCTTCGGACCCCACCGGCGTCTTCGTCTTCCGCAACGAGCCCGCGGACATCGCCAATCAGGTTCTGGGCCGCAGCGATCTGATCGGCGCACAGCGCATGGTCTATGTGCTCGACCTGACCAAACCCAATGGCATGTTCATGGCGCGCGACTTCGTGGTGCGCGATCAGGACACGCTCTACGTCACCGAAGCGCCCTACGCACAGTGGAGCAAGGTGATCTCGGCGCTGACCGGCACGCTGACCGCCATCGCCACCGTCTCGACCGTGCAGGACGCGGTTTCGGGCGGCTGATCCGGATAAAAGCCCTGAATACATATAACGAGGGACAGGGCAGCGCCGGGGGAGAAATCCCCCGGCGTCTCTATGTGCGCACCGCTGGTTTCTTAACCCAGACCCGGCTGCGCCGCATGCTTGCGCAGGCGGGATGGAGGCTGTCGCTGGGCACGCCGGGGCCCGAGGACCATATCGGTGTCTGGGGCCAGTCCCCCTATGCCGCACGCGGCGAGGCTTTGGCCGCAAAGACCGGCGCGCGGATCATCCGCATCGAAGACGCCTTCCTGCGCTCGCTACACCCCGGTCGCAAGGGTGAGCCGCCGCTCGGCCTGCTGATCGACCGCAGCGGTGTGCATTTCGAAGCCTCCCAGCCGTCGGATCTGGAGGTGCTTCTGGCCACCCACCCGCTCGACGATCACGCGCTGCTCGAGCGCGCGCGGGGCGGCATGGCGCGGATGCAGGAGCATCACTTAAGCAAATATTCCGGCTTTGACCCCGGCGCGCCCGTGCCCGAGCCCGGCTATGTGCTGATCATCGACCAGACGCAGGGTGACGCCTCGGTCCGCGCCTCCGGCGGCGACCGCAATCGATTTCTCGAGATGCTCTACTGGGCGCAGGACGAAAACCCCGGCGCCCGCATCCTCATCAAGACCCACCCTGAAACCGCGCAGGGCCTGCGCGGCGGCCACTACGGACCCGAGGACGCGCAGGGCCGCATCAGCCTTTGCACCGATGCGGTCTCGCCCTGGGCGCTGCTCGACGGTGCGGTGGCGGTCTACACGCTCAGCTCGCAGATGGGTTTCGAGGCAATCCTCGCCGGGCACAAGCCGCGGGTCTTTGGCACGCCCTTCTACGCGGGCTGGCGGCTGACGCAGGATGAAGCGCCGCTGCCGCGCCGGGGCCGCGGCCTGACCCGTGCCCAGCTTTTCGCCGCCGCCATGATCCTCTACCCCACGTGGTACGACCCCTGCCGTGACGCGCTCTGTCCTTTCGAAGACGCGCTCGGGGCCTTAGAGGCGCAAACGCGGGCATGGCGCGAAGACCGTCAGGGCTGGGTCGCCTCCGGCATGCGCCTGTGGAAACGCCGCCTGCTGCAGGGGTTCTTTGGCGGGCAGAAGGCGATGATCTTTGCCGAAGGCGCTGCGGCGGACAAGCACCGTGCGGAGGGCCGCCGCCATATGGCATGGGCGGGCAAGGCAAGCGGCAAGGAGGTGCGGGTGGAAGACGGCTTTCTACGCTCGCGCGGGCTTGGCGCCGCACTGGTGCCGCCGCTGTCGCTGGTGCTGGATGATCTGGGCATCTACTACGATCCCACCCGGCCCTCGCGGTTAGAGGCGCTGATCACCGGCACGCCCGACCTGCGCCCCGATCAGCGCCTGCGCAGCGAGAAGTTGATCGAGCGGCTGACCGCGGGCGGGCTGACCAAATACAACCTTGGCACGCCGCCGCCCGTCCTGCCCGAGGGGCACCGTATTCTTGTGGTCGGGCAAGTCGAGGATGACGCCTCGATCCTACGCGGCAGCCCAGACTGCCGCAGCAATGCCGATCTGCTCGCCCGCGCCCGCGCCGCCAACCCCGAGGCGGTGCTGCTGTGGAAGCCGCATCCTGACGTCAGCGCCGGATTGCGCCACGGCGCGGTGGAGGCGCCCGAGCGATGGGCCGATATGACCGTCGAGGGCACCGACATGGGCGCACTGCTGCGCGAGGTGCAGGAGGTCTGGACGATGACCTCGCTCACCGGGTTCGAGGCGCTGCTGCGCGGCGTGAAGGTGACGACGCTCGGCGCGCCCTTTTATGCCGGTTGGGGGCTGACGCGCGACCTTGGCCCGGTGCCCGCGCGGCGGCTCTCAGGCCCACGCCCCGACCTTGCCGCGCTGGTGCATGCCACGCTCATCGCCTATCCGCGCTACCGCGATCCGGTCAGCGGCCTGCCCTGCACGCCCGAAGTGATCGCCGAGCGGCTGGAGCGGGGCACGATCCCCCATCCCGGCCTGCCGAACCGGCTGTTGTCGAAACTGCAGGGCCTTCTGGCATCGCAGGCGCATCTTTGGCGCTGACGCGCCGGGCCCATCTCTGACGCTAAGGCTCAGCGACGGGCCTTCAGCCCGTGCAGGCTGGCGGTCACCGCGAAAATCAGCGTCGCGGCGCAGACCATGCTCGGCCCCGCCGGCGTGTCGAAAAGCAACGCGCCCTGCAGCCCCGCCAGTGCCGACACAGCGCCGATGCCCGTGGCCAGCAGCGCCATCGCCTCGGGCGTGCGGGCGAAGGGCCGCGCGGCGGCGGCGGGGATCAGCAGCATCGCCCCGATCAGCAGCACGCCCACCACCTTGATCGCCACCGCCACGGTCAGCGCCAGCGCCACGGTCAGCACCCGGCTTTCAAGCCGCGGGTCGATGCCGCTGGCATGGGCGAGATCGGGCGACAGCGTCGCGGTCAGCAAGGCCTGCCAGCGCCAGACCAGCAGCGCCAGCACCAGCGCCGCGCCGCCCCAGATCACCAGCAGGTCGGACCTCGTTACCGCGAGGATGTCACCAAAGAGATAGGCCGACAGATCAAGCCGCGCACCGGGCACGAAGGTGATCGCCACAAGGCCGATCGCCAGCGCGCCATGGGCCAGCACCCCCAGCACCGTGTCGATACCAAGACCGCGCTCGCTCAGCGCGCCGACCAGCATCGCCATGATCAGCGCCACCGCCAGCGTTCCGGCGAAAACCGGCAACGACAGGGCCAGCGACAGCGCGACGCCGAGGATGGCCGCATGGGCGGTAGCATCGCCGAAATTGGCCATCCGCCGCCACGAAACGAAACACCCGAGAGGCGCCGCGGCCAGCGCAAGCCCCAGCCCCGCCAGCGCCGCGCGCACAAGAAAATCGTCCAGCATCAGTGCCCCGCGTGGGATTGGTGAGAGTGATCGTGATCATGACCATGATCGTGGTCATGACTATGGTCATGATCGTGGCTATGGCTGTGCTCGTGCCGGTAGAGCGCCAGCGCCCCATGCGTGCCCGTGCCAAAGAGCGCCCGATACTCCGCCGCCTGCGCGACGGTCTCGGGGTGGCCCTGACAGCAGACATGGCCGTTGAGGCAGACCACCCGGTCGCTCGCGCTCATCACCACATGCAACTCGTGGCTGACCATCACCACCGCGCAGCCGAGCCGCGCGCGGATCTGCTCGATCTGCCGGTAGAAAGCGGCGGACCCGGGCTGGTCCAGCCCCTGCGTCGGCTCGTCGAGCAGCAGCACCTCCGGACGGCTCAGGATCGCCCGCGCCAGCAACACGCGCTGGAACTGCCCGCCCGAGAGTCCCGCCATGGGCCGGTCTTCGAGCGTGCCCGCCCCGGCCTCTTCCAGCGCGGCGCGCCGCGCGGCGCGGTCCACCCGATGCGGCAGCGACAGGAAACGTCCGACGGTCAGCGGCAGCGTCGCGTCGATCTGCAGCTTCTGCGGCACGTACCCCAGCCGCAGCCCCGGCTTGCGCGTCACCTTGCCCGACTGCGGCTTCACCGCGCCGATGAGCGTGCGCAGCAGCGTCGATTTGCCCGAGCCGTTCGGCCCGACGATGGTGACGATCTCGCCCGGTTCCACATGGAAATCCACGCCCTGCAGCACCGGGTGCTCTCCCAGCGTGACCTGCAGGCCGTTTGCTTCGATGAGGCTCACGCCGCGGCCTCACGGCAGAGCGGGCAAAGGCCCTCGGCCTCGACCACCATGCGCTCAAGCGCGAAATCCAGCCCTTCGGCGGCTTCGCGCACCGCCTCGCCAATCGCCTGCGAGGGCATCTCGGCCACCGCGCCGCAGGCGCGGCAGAGCAGGAAGGCGGGCTTGTGGCGCTCCCCCGGATGGGCACAGGCGACAAAGGCATTCAGACGCTCGATCTTATGCGCGAAGCCATTGCTCACCAGAAAGTCAAGCGCGCGATAAACGGTGGGCGGCTGCGCGCCCTGCCCTTCGTCCCGCAGGACATCAAGCAGTTCATAGGCCCCCATGGCCCGGTGCTTGCGCAGCAGAATTTCCAGCACGCGGCGGCGCTGTTTGGTCAGCGACAGCCCCTCGCGGGCGCAGGTCTCCTCGGCGGCCTGCAAAGCGTGCTCGCGGCAATGTGCGTGGTCGTGCTGGGTGAACCCGAGCGCCTCGGAATGTACGGCCATGTCGTTTCCCCTGATACCAGCCTCGCCGAACGCGTGATCAAGCACGCGTCCGATGGGGGTTGATATGTTATAGTGTTCAAAGTATCAAGCCCGTCGATTGTTATGATATAACATCATTGACCCGAAACTCGATACCCACGAGGCCCAGATGTACCGTTCCCTCCTCCCCGCCCTGCTGCTCGCCAGCCCTGCCTTTGCCGAAGTTCCGAAGGTGGTCACCGACATCGCCCCCGTGCAGGGGCTGGTGGCCAGCGTGATGGGCGATCTGGGCGAGCCGGGGCTGCTGATCCCGCCGGGCGCCTCGCCGCACAGCCACGCGCTGAAACCCTCCGAAGCGCGCGCCCTGCAGAACGCCGATCTGGTGTTCTGGATCGGCGGCGAATTGAGCCCCGACCTCGGGCGCAAGATCGACTCGATTGCTGCGGATGGTGCCGCCGTCTCGCTGTTCGACGCCCTCGGCACGCTGCACCTGCAGGCACGCAACGACGTGCTTTTTGCCGAGCCGGGCGCGGAGGCGCATGAGCACGGTGACGACGACCATGATGAGCATGACGACCACGCGGACCACGATGATCACGACGAGCACGAGCACGAAGCGGGCCATGAGCACCATCATGAAGGCGACGATCCGCACGTCTGGCTGTCGGTGGACAATGCCACCACATGGCTGCCGCTGATCGCGCAGACGCTGTCCGAGGCCGACCCCGAGCATGCCGACACCTATGCCGCCAATGCCGAAGCCGCTGCCGCCCGCATCGCCGAGGCGCGCGCCAAAGCCCAAGACCTGCTCGCTGGCGCCACGGACAAGAACTTCGTCGTCTTCCACGATGCGTTTCAATATTTCGAGGACAGCTTTGGGCTGAAGGTGCTCGGTGCGATCTCTCTGTCGGACGCCACGGCGCCCAGCCCGGCGCGACTGGATGCGCTGCGCGACGCGCTGCAGGGGGCCGATGCCGCCTGCGTCTTTGCCGAACCGCAGTTTGATCCGCGCCTCATCGCCGCCGTGACCGAAGGTGCGGATACGCCGGTGGCCGAGCTTGACCCGCTGGGCCAGACGCTCGACCTCGGCGCAGAGTTCTACCCGGCGCTGATCGAGACGCTGGCGCGGAACGTCGCGGACTGCGCGGCGCAGTAAGCCCCCGCCCCAACCGAAAGCAGCCCCCTTTGCCTTGACGGCAAAGGGGGTTTTCCTTTCCATAAATCCCGACTAATTAGCTTGGATAAAGCGCGGAGCGGCGGTTTTGATAGCCGCGCCCCCTCCCGCCGCGCGCCGGATCCAAGGAGTCCCCATGCGAGCCTGCCTTACCGATTTCAGCCGTCGCGGCTTTCTGGGCGGCGCTTTGGGCAGCACTCTTGTCGGCGTGGGCGGCCTGCTAACCGCGCCGCAACTGCGCGCGGGCGAAGACACGCTCAGCTTCGAGCACGCTTATGGAGAGACCGTGCTGCAGGCCCCGGCGCGGCGTGTCGTCTCGCTTGGCTACACGACGCAGGACAGCCTGCTGGCGCTTGGGATCGTGCCGCAAGCGATCCGCTATTGGTATGGCGATTACCCCCACGGCGTCTGGCCCTGGGCGCAGCCGCTTCTCGGAGAGGCGAGCCCGGCGCTGATGACTGGCGAAGCGTCCATCGAAACCGTCGCCAGCCTTTCGCCCGATCTCATCGTCGCCATCGGCTCGGGCATCTCCGAGGCGGAATACGCACTGCTGTCGCAGATCGCGCCGGTGCTGATGCAAGCGCCGGAGTACTCCGCCTATGGCATGCCCTGGGACGCCGAGTTGCGGATGATCGCCCGCGCGACCGGCACCGAGGCGAAAGCCGAGGCACTGATAGCCGACGTCGCGCAGCAATTCGCCGCCCTCCGCGACCGGCACCCCGACTGGCAAGGGCAGACCGCCGCCTGCGCGTGGCACGACGGGGGCCAGACCAGCGCCTTTACCGGCGGCGATGCGCGGGTGCAGTTCGTCCGCGAGATGGGTTTTCGCCAGCCGCAGGCGCTCGAGGCGATCAGCCCCGCCGACGGCTTTTACACCGCGCTCTCGCCCGAGGACCTCTCGCCGCTCGATGCGGATGCGCTTGTCTGGATCTCAAGCGAAGATCAGGCCCCCGACATCGCGTCGCTCGCCATGAGGAAAACCCTGCGCGCCAACGCCGAGGGACGCGAAGTGTTCTGCGGCGAGGTTCTGGCGGGCGCGCTCTCCTTCGGCAGCGTGCTGTCCATGCCCTTCGCGCTGGCCCAGCTTGAGCCAGAGATCACCGCCGCACTCGACGGCGATCCCAGCACCGCTGTGCCGAGCGCGGCAAAGGCTGGTCTGCTCTGATGCTGCGGCTCTTCGGGCTCTTGGCGCTGCTGCTGCTTGCGCTGGCTCTGGCGCTTTCCGTAGGCGCGCGCCCGGTCAGCCTCGCCATGGCGCTCGAGGCCTTGCACAGCTTTGACCCCACCAACCCAGATCACGTGACATTGGCCGCGATCCGCCTGCCGCGCATGGCCGCCGGGCTGATCGCCGGGGCGGCGCTGGGGATCGCCGGGACGATCATGCAGGTGATGACCCGCAACCCGCTGGCCGACCCCGGCATTTTGGGAGTGAACTCCGGCGCCGCCTTTGCGCTGCTGCTTGGTGCGACACTGCTGGGCCGCTCCGATCAGGCCTCGGTCGCGCTGCTGAGCCTTCCGGGCGCGGCGCTGGCCTCGGCGCTGGTGTTCATCCTCGGCGGCGGGCTGCGCGGTGACGTCGGTCCGGTGCGGCTGACACTTGCGGGCGCGGCGCTCAATGCGCTGCTGCTGTCGCTGGTCACCGCCATCGTGCTGATCCGGCAGGACACGCTCGATCTCTTCCGCTTCTGGGTCGCGGGCTCGCTGACCCAAGCCGCAAGCCGCCCGCTGGCGGAAATGGCACTGCTCGCCGCCGCTGGCGGTGCGCTCGCGCTGGCCATGGCGCCGCAGATCGAGGCGCTCTCGCTGGGCTCGGCCCTGTCGCGCGGGCTGGGCACCAAGCCGCGCCGGGTTCAGACGGCGGCGCTGGCGGTGGTCACGCTCTGCACCGGGGCGGCGGTGGCCGTCGCCGGGCCGATCGCCTTCCTCGGGCTGATGGTGCCGCCGCTGGCGCGGATCGTCGCGGGCCATTCGCTGCGCCGCGCGCTGATCGCCTCGGCGCTGATGGGCGCCACGCTGCTGTTGCTGGCCGACACGCTGGGCCGGGTGGTGATGCCGCCCGCCGAGGTGCGCGCCGGGATCATGACGGCGCTGATCGGCGGGCCGGTCTTCATGTGGGTCGCCCGCCGCCTGCGCCCCGGAGCCAGCGCATGAGAGGCGCGCTGACCCTTGGCCTGCTGCTGCTTGCCGCCACGCTGGCTGCGCTGGCGCTTGGGCAGGTGCGCCTGAGCCCGGCGCTGCTCTGGCAGGGGCTGAGCACCGGCGAGGGACCGGGCGCGCTGGTGCTGGGCACGATCCGCGGCCCGCGGGTGCTGACCGCCCTCGGCGCAGGGGCCGTTCTGGGTATGTCGGGCGCGCTGTTCCAGAGCCTCTTTCGCAATCCGCTGGCGGCGCCCGACATCATGGGCTTCACCGCAGGGGCCGGGCTGACGATCATCGCCGCCATCGCGCTTGGCCTCAGCCTGCCGCTGCCCCTGATCGCGGCGGGCGGCGGGCTCTTGGCGGCGCTTTTGGTGGTGGCGCTGTCGCACCGCCGCGGCCATGCGACGCCGCCACTGACGATGATCCTCGTTGGTCTCGGCGTCGGCTTTGTCGCCTCGGCGCTGTCGAGCTTTCTGCTCACGCTGTTGCCGCATACCCAAGCCGCCGAGGCGCAGCGCTGGCTCACCGGCTCGCTGGCGGCGCGCGACTGGAACCATGCGCTGCAGGTCTGGGCGGTGGGCGGCGTTCTGGGCGCGCTGGCCTTGGCGCAGATGCGCAGGCTGGCGGCGCTGCAACTGGGCGAGGACTTGGCCGCGGGACTTGGCCTGAGGGTCGGAGCCGCGCGGCTGGCGCTGGCGGGCACCGGCGTGCTGCTGGCTGCGGCGGGCGTCGCGGTCGCTGGGCCGGTGCCCTTTGTCGCGCTGATGGCCGGGCCGCTGGGCATACGTCTTGTCGCTGCGCGCCAGCTCCATACCCGGCTTCTGGCCGCGGCGGCCACAGGTGCCCTTGTGCTGGTGCTGGCCGATCTTGCCGCCCGCGCCGCCCTGCCCGGCATCCAGCTGCCCACCGGCGTGATGACCGGCCTTCTGGGCGCCCCCTATCTGCTCTGGCGCCTGTCGCGCGAAATGGAGAAAGGCGAGCTATGACCTCACGTGCCGCCCCCGCCTGCCTGCAGGCCGAGGCCCTGTCGCTGGGCTATGCCGAGCGCCCGGTGATCCGCGAGCTGTCGCTCGATCTGCCCCGCGGCGAGATGACCGCGATCCTCGGCCCGAACGGCTGCGGCAAATCCACCTTGCTGCGCGCCATGGCGCGGCTGCTGCAGCCAAGCGCCGGGCGCGTCCTGCTCGACGGCGAAGACATCCACCGCCGCGACACCCGCGCGTTGGCCCGCGAACTGGCGATCCTGCCGCAAGCGCCGATTGCGCCGGAGGGGATCACCGTTGCCGATCTGGTGAAACGCGGGCGGACCCCATGGCGCGGCCTCTTCACCCCATGGCGCGACGCCGATGCCCGCGCCTGCGCCGAGGCGCTGGAGGCGGTGCAGATGACCGCCCTTGCCGAGCGCCCGCTGAGCGAGCTTTCCGGCGGGCAGCGGCAACGGGCATGGATCGCGCTGGTTCTGGCGCAGAGCGCGCCGCTGCTGCTGCTCGACGAGCCGACCACCTATCTCGACCTCGTGCATCAGATCGACGTTCTGGCGCTGCTGCGGCGGCGCAACCGCGAGGCCGGGCTGACGGTGATCTCGGTGCTGCATGACCTCAACCTTGCCGCGCGTTTCTCGGACCGGCTGGTGCTGCTGGGGCGGGCGGGGCTCGTGGCCACCGGCACGCCTTGGGAGGTGCTGACCCCCGCCAACCTGCAGACCGCCTTCGGCCTTGCCGCCCGCGTCGATCCCGACCCGGTGAACGGAACGCCGATGATCATCCCGCTTTGAGCCGAAAGGAGATCGCCGCATGGCTACCGCTTCCCGCGCCACCACGTCGAGCCGCTTTGACGGCCCGCTTCCCGCGCAGTTCGTGCCGGATCTGCGCGCCCGCCTCGATGAATACGGCATCCCCTACGAGCACAAAGGCCGCCGCCTGAAGGTCAACGCCACCGGCGCCGAGGTTGCCTTGCGGGTGGATCGGCGCGGTTTCGATGTCGAGATCGCCGCCGATGGGGATGTGCCGTTGCACCAGTGGCGCGAGACGGTGAACTACATGCTCGACCAACTGCTGCCCGACGCCGGCGCGCGCATGGCGTGGAGCGGCGTCGGCGAGGCGAAGACCCCGCCCAACTTCCACCTTGCCACGGTGATCGGCACACGGCGCATCACGCCGAACTTCCTGCGTATCGAGATGGCCTGCGATGGCATCGAGGCACTCTCTGAGGGCGGGATGCATTTCTCGTTGCTGCTGCCCCCCGAGGACACGCAGCCGCGCTGGCCGGAACTGACCGCGCAGGGGCGGACGATCTGGCCCGATGGGGCCTGCGCCCTACACCGCGCCGCCTATACGTTCGTCTGGCTCGATGCCGCGCGCGGGCGCTTTGCCTTCGACATCTTCGAACATGAGGGCGGGCGCACAACCCACTGGGCGCGGCAGGCGCGGCCCGGCACCACCGTCGGCGTCATGGGGCCGGGCGGCGGCGATTTTCCAAAAAGCGAGCGGCTTCTGCTCGCCGGGGATGAGACCGCCCTGCCCGCCATCCGGCGCATCCTCGAAAGCGCGCCCGCGGGCACCCAAGGCCGGGTGATGATCGAGACCGGATCGCAGGCCGACCGGCCTGAACTGGCCTACCCTTCAGGCATGCACCTCAGCTGGGTCCCTCGCGGCGTAGAGGGCGGCCTCGGTGCCGCGCTGGCGCGGATCACCGAGATCGAGGATGGGCTCTTCGTCTGGGTCGCAGCGGAAAAATCCATCGTCCGCGCCGCGAAGGCGCAGTTCAAGGACCTCGGGCTGCCGCGCGAGCGTGGCTATTTCTCGGCCTATTGGATCAGCGGCTAGGGCCCGGTGCGTAAGGGCGCAGAGCGGGTCAGACCCCGCCGGTCCGCCCCGGAAACACCTCCAGCGCGACGCCCGCCTCTTCCAGCGCCGCGCGCACGGCGCGGGCGATCTGCAGCGCGGTCTTGCCGTCACCATGCAGGCAGATGGTATCCACCGCCGCCGGAATGTGCTTGCCGCTTTCGGTGATGATCGCCCCGGCCTGCACCATCTTCACCATGCGCGCAGCGGCCAGTTCGGCATCATGGATCACCGCCCCCGGCAACGCGCGATCAACCAGCGTCGCATCGTCGTTATAAGCGCGGTCGGCGAAAATCTCGCCCGCCCAGCGACAGCCCAACTCCTCGACCGCCGCCTGCTGCTGCGTCGCGGCCAGCACCATGATGATGATCTCGGGATCGACCGAAAGCGCACCCTCATAGGCAGCCAGCGCCATGGCCTTGTCCTCGGCGCACATATTGGCCAGCGCGCCGTGCAGCTTCAGATGCCGCACTTTGCCGCCCGCAGCCCCGGCCATCGCCTGCGCCGCACCCAGCTGATAGGCGGTGAGATTGCGCAGGCTGGCATGCGAAAGCTGCATGCGTCGCCGCCCAAACCCCTGCAGATCGGGAAACCCGGGATGCGCGCCGATGCCGGTGCCGCGGTCCGCCGCCAGCTTCATCGTCGCCGCCATGACGTCAGGGTCGCTGGCGTGAAAGCCGCAGGCGATGTTGGCCGAGGTGATCACCTCGAGCAGCGCCGCATCCTGCCCCATGACCCAAGGGCCAAAGCTTTCGCCCATATCCGCGTTGAGATCGACGCTGGTCATCCCTCTGTCTCCTTCTGTCAAAGCCTGCCCGGCTCAGTGGTCGTGATACTCGCCGTTGGAAAACCCGCTGACCAGCTTGTGGCTGAGCAGATCGGCCACATCCGCCGGATCGCGCACCAGCGGCTCGATACGGCGCGGCAGATCCCTGAGGGCCGCGCGATAGGCGCTCTCGGCGGCCAGCGCCTCGTCCATCGACACGACGCTGAAGCGCAATTCGGCCCCTGCTGGCGCCTGCGCCACGCGCGGCAGATCGGCGGGAATGACCGTGGCGAGACGCGGGTAGCCCCCGGTGGTCTGGCATTCGGCCATAAGTACGAAAGGCGCGCCATCGCCGGTCATCTGGATATCGCCCGGCGTGATGATCTCTGACACCACCGACAGCCCGCCGTCGACGCCGAAGGGCGCGCCATCCGGCACCAGTTTGACCCCCATGCGGTTGGCGCGGGAGTCGCGGGTGAATGTGGTCTCGCCCAACCGGCGGCGCTGCTCTTCGGGGAAGAGGCGGGTCTGCAGGCTTTCCACCACGCGCAGCGCACCGCCCGAAAAACGGTCGTCCACCGCCAGCTTGCGCGCCACCGGCCCGCCTCTGTCGGCCCCGACCGGCAGCCGGTCGCCCGCCGCGACGCCCCGGCCCAACCCGGCGGTCAGATGCGCCGAGCGCGCGCCCAGCAGCTCTTCGGGCTCCAGCCCGCCGCCCAGCGAAAGATAGCCATAGGCCCCCGATTGCACCGGTCCGATCTCGAGCACCGCGCCCTTGGGCAGCGCATGCGCGGCGTTCCACACCACCGGCGCGCCGTCGATGCTGGCCCGCATGGCACCGCCGGTCAGCGCGATGCGCAGATCGCAGCCCGCCTCGAACCGCCCGCCGACACCGCCCATCTCGAGCGCCGCCGTCTCACCCTGCCCCAGCAGCGCCGCGCCCTCGGCCAGCGCCAGCCGATCCATCGCGCCGCCGCGCGAGAGCCCAAAGGCAATCCAGCCCGGACGGCCGCCATCCTGCACGGTCACCGCAGGCCCTGCGCGATGCACGATCAATTCGCGGCTCATGGCAGATCCTCCCAGCTTGCGCCGCCTTCGGGGTCGTTCTGCATCCGGGCAAAGACCTCTTCAGAGACCTCCGGGAATTCCACCTCATCGCCGGGCGCCAGAAGGAAGGGCCGCTCAGCGCCCATGCGGAACAGCGGCGCAGCGGTCTGGCCCACATGGCGCCAGCCGGTAGGCGCGGTGACCGAAAAGATCACGAATTGCCGGATCGCCAGCACCAGCGCGCCCTTCGGTACGCGCGGCGTAAGTCCCTGCTGGCGCGGAATGTTCCACGTCTCGGGCAGCTCGCCAAGATAGGGTTGCCCCGGCGCAAAGCCAAGCGCCGTCACCCGCACCCGCGCCGTCGACAGCGAGGTCACCGCGTCGGCCGCGCTCATCCCCGCTTCGGCGGCGGCTTCGGCGAGTTGCGGCGCGAGCGTGCCGCCATAGACGGTGGGGATACGGTGCAACCGGCGGCCATGCGGCAGATCGGCCTGCAGCCAGTCGCGCGACGCCATGAGCCCGCGCAGCTTGCTCTCCAACGCGGCGTGGCTCAGCGCCAAGGGATCGAAGCGCAGATAGGCCGAGACCAGCGACGAGGAAATCTCTTCGACCCCCTCGGGCGGATCGCTCTCAAGCGCGGCCCGGAAGGCCAGCGCGGCGCGGTTGGCGGGCTCGCTCAGCTTGTCGCCGAAGCTCACCAGCATCCCGTCGATACCGGCGGTGCGAAGCAGAGGGTAGGACGCCATCGGGGCCAAATCGTCAGTCATGCGCCGGACGTTAGCGCAGCCACCGGCGGCTGCAACCGGCAATCCGCCGCCGCCGTGTCCGCGCCGCCCCGTTCGCTCAGAGACCGCCCTTCCGTGCCCATCCACCGTTCCTTTTGCGCGCGGCGCGGATTACACCTGAGCCCGAGGCAGACGACAGGAGAAAACGATGCGCAGACCAATCCTTCTTGCGCTGGCGCTGGCGGCGCTGGCCGGATGCGGCGCCCCCTCGGGCAGCAATGTCTGGGGCGCCCGCTATGAGGTCTTTGGGGTCGACGAGGGCGACATGCTGAAATTGCGCGGCGGGCCGGGCACCGGTTTCGACGTGCTGGCCGGGCTGCCGAACGGCACGGTGGTGAAGGTCTATGAATGCACGCAAACCGGCGGCACCCGCTGGTGCGAGGTCACGCTGGACCGCGACGGCGGCATGAAGGGCTATGCGTCCTTCGCCTATCTGCGCGAGCTTTGAGCGCGCACAGAACCGGCCGTAGAGCCTTCGTCTAGACGAAAATATCCCGGGGGCGCCGCGCCACGCGCGGCGGGGGCAGCGCCCCCGGGATCAGATGAGGATCAGTGCCGCGTCGGGTTGTTGAGCTCGCGCTCGGCGGCCTCGATGGCCTCTTCCACATCCTGCGGATCGGTCGAGGGCACGGCGTAGCTGCCGGTCATCCATTTCGCCAGATCCACATCGGCGCAGCGTTTCGAGCAAAAGGGGCGGTACTTCGGGTCGGTCGGCTTGGCGCAGATCGGGCAGCTCATGACAGCATCCCCGGCTTCAGCACCTCGCTCAGCGGCACGCGCTCGCGCTTGCGCTGCAACTCCATGAGACCAAGCTGGGTCCAGCCCGCAAGAATGGTTTCCGTCGGATCCTGTTTCAGCGCCGCACGCAGCACCGATTCCACCTGCCGGCGTTCCTTCTTCGGCATCGGGGCCAGATCGACAATGATCTGCCCGCCAAGCCCGCGCAGACGCAGCTGCCGGGGCAACTCGCGCAGGGCGGCGACATTGGCCTTGAGCCCCGCCGCGGGCGAAGTGTCCCCGCCGGTGTTGATGTCCACGGCCACCAGCGCGCGGGTCGGCTCGATGCTCATCGAGCCGCCACCGGGCAGCGGCACCAGCGGACGCGCCAGCGCCTCGATCATCTCGTGCACGTTGTGGCGCTCGAAACTGCCTGCCTCGGCGTCGACATCGCCTTCGTCCCACTCGCGCCATGCCAGCGCATGTGGCCCGTCGCCCTCGACCAGCACTTCGGCCTCGCCCGAGACATCGGCCATCACCTGCTCGCAGAGCTGCGCCATGGCGGCGACATCTTCGGCGATCTCGTCGGGGTCACCTTCCGCGCAGGACGAGCGCAGGATCAGGCCGTTTTCGGCCTGCTTGGCTCCCGGCATCACCTCATGGGCGATCTCGAGCAGGCTTTCGCGGATGTCCTCATCCTTGATCCGGCGCGAGATGTTGAGCCCCGGCGCGCCGGGCGTGACGATGGCGAAGCGCGACTTGAAGAGCACGCGGGTGGTCACGGGGATCGCCTTGCCCGGTTCGGCAAAGCCGGTGACCTGCACCACCAGCGGCTGGCCCGGGGACAAGCCCTTCACCTGCCGCAGGAAGGCAGAGCCTTCGGGCGTGTCGAGGAACATGCCGCCCTGCCCCTTCATCGGGCGCTGCGCGATGCCGCGGTAGATGGTGCCGGGGCGCGCGTGGTCACTGTCGATCAGCAGGTCTTCGAGCTTGCCGTCGACGATCAGCGCCGCCGCTTCGGCCTCGCCGAGATGGTCGAGCGCAATGGTGCGTCCCTTCATGCGACTTCTCCGAACTTGTAGAGCGGGTATCCTGCGGCGAGCAGCAGGTTCGCGGTTTCCGCCAACGGCAGGCCGACCACCGAGGTGAAGCTGCCGTTGATCCACGGGATGAAGGCGCCCGCCATGCCCTGAATGCCGTAGCCGCCAGCTTTGCCCTGCCAGTCGTTCGACGCGAGATAGGCGTTCAGTTCCTCGTTCGAGAGGTCCTTCATCTTCACCTGCGTGACCACGTCGCGTTCCCACAGCTGATCGCCGCGACGCACGGCAACCGCCGTGATCACACGGTGACGGCGCCCCGAGAGCTTGGTGAGGAACTCCGCCGCCTCGCCCGCATCCCGGGGCTTGCCCAGAATCCGGCGTCCCAGCGCGACGGTGGTGTCGGCCGAGAGTACGATTTCGTCAGCGGTGGAGGGAATCGCCTGCGCCTTCTCGCGCGCGAGACGCACGCAGTAAGGGCGGGGCAGCTCGCCCGGCATCGGATCTTCGTCGATGTCGGGCGGGCGGATATCGTCTGCTGTCACACCCAGCTGCGCGAGCAAATCGCGCCGCCGGGGCGAACCGGAGCCGAGAACGAGCTTCATGCGCAGACCTCGCAGGTCCGGCCCCGTGCAGCGGGAACCGCCATGAGTTTCGGGACCATGCGGCGCTTACTTGAAGCGATAGTTGATCCGGCCTTTGGTCAGATCATAGGGGGTCATCTCGACCTGAACCTTGTCGCCTGCAAGAACACGGATGCGGTTCTTGCGCATCTTGCCTGCCGTATGCGCGATGATCTCATGGCCGTTCTCAAGCTCGACCCGAAACGTCGCGTTGGGCAGGAGTTCCTTCACGACACCGGGAAATTCGAGCGTATCTTCCTTGGCCATGCTTTCTCCTGAAAATGCCGTTCCGCCTCTAGGTCGCGGAACGCGCATGGATATGCGCCCAATCGCGGCGTTTTTCAAGGGTGCAATTGCAGATTGTCGGGAATAGCCGTCAGCACAGCGCCCGCAATGCAACGGGGCCGTCGCGCCCGGACTGATCGTCCCAATGGGTGCGGTTCAGCACGACGCCATCGTTACGGACCCGAGCGACGGCGTCAAGGTCCACCTCCGCATAGGTCCAGCCAGCCTTGCCCAGCACCCCTTCGGCGATCACGCCGGTGGCAGGGAAGCCCGTGTCGGGCGGGCAGAAAACCCCGCCCATGCCGGTGTTGGTGTCCACCGCTTCGGACCAGTCGCAATCGCCCACGGTCGAGGCCATCACCGCGATGCACTGCTGCTCGAGCGCGCGGGCCATGGCACCGATGCGCACGCGGGAATAGCCCGCCTGCGCCTCGGTGCACGACGGCACCAGCAAGAGATCGGCATCGCGCAGCGCACGGCCCAGCAGCGGGTATTCCGAATCGTAGCAGATCAGGATGCCGATCTTGCCCAGAGCGGTGTCGAAAAGCTGCAGCGGCGCGCCGCCCACCACATCCCAATCCTCGCGCTCGAAGCGGGTCATGATCTGCTTGTCCTGAAACCCCATGGCGCCGCCCGGGGTGAAGAGCCGCGCGCGGTTCACCGGGCGCGGCCCGAGGGTGCCATCAAAGACCGGCGCCGAGGCGGCGAGGATATGCGCGCCATATTTGCCCGCGAGGTCCGAATGCAGCGCATCAACCTGCGGGATACGCTCGGAAATGGCGTGAAGCGATCCTTCGAGGTCCGCCGCGGCCGCTGCCCCGGCAAGCGTGGCGATCTCCATCGCGCCATATTCGGGAAACACCAGAAGCTCGGCGCCCTGCCCCGCCGCCTCGGCCACCCAAGCCTCGATCTTGGTGGCATAGGCGTCCCAGTTGGCGAGAAAATCCATCGGGTAGGCGGCGGTGGCGATCTTCATTTGGGGGCTTCCGTGCTGTGTGGGTGGGGCGCGTGATGGTGCAGGCTGGGAGGGGGCGCTGCCCCCGTCGCGCAAAGCGCGACTCCCCCGGGATATGTTTGCCAAGAGGAAGTGTCTAGGACGCGGCCTATGGAGACTGGCTGAGGTCGCGCAGCCAGAATTGCAGCCGGTGGTCGGTGTCCTCGGGCTGGTCCACGTCTTTCCAGTTGAACCGCGCGGCAACGCCTTCGACCGGCGCGTAGCCGCGCTTTTTCCAGAACGGGTCGAGCGGCGCGTAATGCGGCGGGCGCAGCGGGTGATCGAGCGGGCGCTCGACGGCGCAGAAGGTGGACCATTTGCGGCCAAGGCTGCGGGCATGAGCCTCGCGCAGATCAAAGAAGCGATGGCCGATCCCCTGCCCGCGGGCGCTGCGCAGCAGCACCGACTCGGCGCAGTAGAAAATGTCGCTCAGCGCCAGCCCGGTGGCGGCGAAGGGCGCGGCGAAATCGCTGGCGTGATCCTCCATCGGCGTGCCGGTGGCGGCGCCGACCAGCTGCGTGCCCTCGAAGGCGCCCACCAGCACCGCGCCCTCGCTCTGCCGGTAGCTCTCGAGGTAGCGCCGCTCGTAGTAGAGATCGCCGTCGTAGAGATAGGGAAAGTCGCGGAAGACGGTGATGCGCAACCGGGCGACATCGTCGAGCGCGGCGTCGAGCGCCGCGCCGGTGAGGACCCGGACCTCGGTCACGAAACCTGCCGGATCCAGTCGGCGAGGTTGTAGTAGGTGACCACGCGGGTGATCTTGCCGCCTTCGAGCGAGAAGAACGACCCGGCTGGCAGGCGGTAGCTCTGGCCTTTGGCCTCTGGCAGGCCCGCGTCGGTGTTGAGATAGGTGCCGTTCACGATGAACTCGGCGGCGGCGCGGGTGCCGCCCTCGGCCTCGAAGATCACCATGTCGGTCAGCTGCTCGCGGTAGCAATGGGACATATGGGCGCTGAACTCGGCGAATTTGGTCTTGCCCGAGCGGATCTGCCCTTCGTTCACGTGATGCGCGATATCCGCGGACAGCAGGTCGAGCATCGCCTCGGTGTCGCCGCCGTTGAACGCGTCGAAATAGGCCTGAATGGTTTCGGTGGCGGTCATTTTTCTCCCCATCGGGTCTTGAGCTTGTCGTAGATCTGGTCGCGGGTCTGGCGGTAGGCGTTGAGCTTGGTCTCGCGGGTCTCGCCGAGCCCCGTGGGATCCATGATCGGCCAGTATTCCACCGTCAGATGAAAGAAGCGGGTGAGCTCCAGCGCGGCGCGCTGCGAGGCGGGCGACATGGCGACGATGAGATCGAAGCCCGAGAGCGTCTCGCCCATCTCTTCAAGCTCTTCGAAGCTGCGCGAGCGGTGCTTGCTGAGCTCGACGCCGATCTCCTGGCAGACGGAAATGGCAAACCCGTCGATCTCGAGATCATTCACCACGCCGACGGACTGCACATAGGTGCCCTGCCCGTAGAGCTTTTTCATGATCCCCTCGGCCATGGGCGAGCGCACGGCGTTGTGGTCGCAACAAAACAGAACCGATTGCGGCAGTTTCGGCACCAGGTCAGCCCCCGAAATGCAGCACGCAGATAAGGGTGAAGAGGCGGCGCGCCGTGTCTGTGTCGACCTCGGCCTTGCCCTCGAGCCGCTCCTGCAGGATGCGCGCGCCTTCGTTGTGGATGCCGCGCCGGGCCATGTCGATGGT
Source organism: Salipiger sp. PrR002 (assembly GCF_010500775.1). NCBI lineage: Bacteria > Pseudomonadati > Pseudomonadota > Alphaproteobacteria > Rhodobacterales > Roseobacteraceae > Salipiger > Salipiger sp. PrR002. The sequence goes on along the minus strand of NZ_JAAGOU010000014.1, from coordinate 92,160 downwards.
TTCGATCTGGCTGGGGGCGGCGGATTTCACCGCGTCGAAATAGCTTTTGCAGATCTGGAAGTAGTCCTTCACCACCTGCCGAAAGGGCGCCAGCGAGAGGTGGAACTCCGCCGCCGGATCGCCGCCCTCGGTCGAGATGTCGAAGACCAGCCGTTTCTCGCGGATCGACAGGCCAAGCGCATAGGGGCCCTGCGGCACCTCGCGGCCCTCGCGCGGGGGCAGCGTGAAGCTGTTTTCTTCCATGAGATCGAACATGGCAACGCGGCGCTCCTGCTCGATCTCCGGGGTCGGAGGCGGCAGGTTGGCGTCGTCCAGCTCGATACGGGCGATATGGCTCATGGGCGCGTCCTCGGCTTCGGCTCCGGAATCTGTAGCCAATGCGCGGGGATGGGGCAATGCGCCTTACGCCGGAGGCGTAGCAAAGTCCTACGCCAGAGGCGTAGCAAAGCCCTGCGCCGGAGGCGTGGTGACCGCAGGTGCAGCGCTGCGCCTGCGACTTTAGTCTCAGCCGTTGAGTTTGCGCAGCCGCGCCGTCACCGAAAGGCCGTGCGCCTGCAGGCTCTCGGAGGTGGCCAGAACTTCGGCTGCCGGACCGATAGCGCGCAGCGCCTCGGGCGACATCTTGGCCAGCGTGGTGCGCTTGAGGAAATCGAGCACCGACAGGCCCGAAGAGAAGCGCGCCGAACGGGCGGTGGGCAGCACGTGGTTCGGGCCGCCGACGTAATCGCCGATGGCCTCGGGCGTCCACTGACCAAGGAAGATCGCGCCAGCGTGGCGGATCTGCTGCGACAGCGCCTCGGGGTCGGCGACGCAAAGCTCGAGGTGCTCGGGTGCCACGCGGTTCGACAGCGCGGCGGCTTCGGAAAGATCGCGGCAGACAATCACGGCGCCGAAATCGCGCCAGCTGGCCCCGGCGATGCCGCGGCGTTCGAGCACCTGAAGCTGCCGCTCCACCTCTTCGGTCACGGCGCGGCCAAAGGCGGCATCCGGGGTGATCAGGATCGACTGCGCGCTTTCGTCGTGCTCGGCCTGACTGAGCAGATCGAGGGCGATGAACTCGGGATCATTGTCCGCATCGGCGATGACGAGAATTTCCGAGGGGCCCGCGATCATGTCGATGCCGACCTTGCCGAACACCCGGCGCTTGGCGGCGGCGACAAAGGCGTTGCCCGGCCCGGTGATCTTGTCGACCGGCGCAATGCTCTCGGTGCCATAGGCCAGCGCTGCGATCGCCTGGGCACCGCCCATGCGGTAGATCTCGTCGACCCCGGCGATCTTTGCCGCCAGCAGCACCAGCGGGTTCACCACACCGTCGGGCGTGGGCACGGTGATGCAGAGCCGCTCGACCCCCGCCACCTTGGCGGGAATGGCGTTCATCAGCACCGAGGAAGGATAGCTCGCCAGCCCGCCCGGCACGTAAAGGCCCGCTGCCGCGACCGCCGTCCAGCGCCAACCCAACGTGGCGCCATCGGGATCGGTCCACTGCTGATCCTCGGGCATCTGCCGCACGTGATAGGCGCGGATGCGTTCGGCAGCGGTCTCGAGCGCGTCGCGCTCGGCCTGCGGCACCTGCGCGCAATAGCTGTCGATCTCTTCGGCGGTGAAGCGCAGCCCCGAAGCAGCCAGTTCCAGCCGGTCGAATTTCGCGGTCAGTTCGAGCACCGCCGCGTCGCCGCGCGCCCGCACATCGGCGATGATGCCGCCGACGGTATCGTCCACATCGGGGCTGTCCTCGCGCTTGGCGCTGAGCAGTTGGGCGAACTGCAGCTCGAAATCCGGCTCGGTGGTGTCGAGAAAGACGGGCATGGGCGATCTCCTTGTCGCGCCCGTGCTTAGAGACAAGCCGGGCGCGGCTCAAGTGGTGCAAGAGGGGATTCGCCCCTCTCCACGATGACGTGGATCAGCGAGTGACACATGCGAATCGCCTAATATGGGGAAATCGGCACGGGAGAGCCGATGTATTTTGGAGGAGCAAAGATGTTTAAGAACAATATTACCGCGCTCGGACTGGCGCTTGGCATGGCTGGGCTGTGCATGAGTGGCAGCGCCTCGGCGCAAAGCGCCGGAGAGACCGAATATATGAACGCCTGCGCCGCCTGCCATGGCGAGAGCGGCGTCGGTGACGGGCCGCTGGCGGAACTGATGACGGTTGATCTGCCGGACCTGACGCAGATCTCTGCGAACAACGACGGCGAATTCCCGATGCTTGAGGTCATTCAGATCATCGACGGGCGCAGCGGCATTCGTGGCCACGGGTATCCGATGCCGGTCTGGGGGCAGCGCTTCAAAGAGGCGCTGTCGGTCGAGATCGGCGCCTATGCCAGCGAGATCGTGACGCGAGGACGCATTCTCGCCCTCGCGCAGCATCTAGAATCAATGCAGCAGTGAGCCGCTGATCAGTCCTTGTGATCCGGCATCTGCCCCGAAATGGCGCGGTAGGGCCGGGTCACATCCTTGAGGCGCAGTTCCAGCGCCTCAACTTCGCAGCGGAGCGCACCGTCACCGGCGAAGGTCAGTTCGACATATCCCGCGCCATCCTCGCCGGGCTCGAAACCGACAGACAGCAGCGAGAGCACCGTGTCCTTGTCGTCGCGGCTGATTCCCTGAGCCGCCACCTTCAGCACGTTCTCGACCACCAGCAGCGCACGGACCCGCTCGGGCGGATCCTGATGCACGCCATCCTCGCGGCGGAGGCGATTCACCAGAAGCGCCAGCCGGTGGTGGCGCTTCTCCCATGCGACATCCGCGACGGTCAGCACCGCATCCTGCGCCAGCGCCGACAGCACCTGCAGGTCCTCGGGGTCCATCGCCCCGAGGTTGAGGGGCTGGCCGCCCGCGTCCTCGAATTTTGCGTCCTCGGTCACTCGCCCTTCACCCGTTCGATCTTGGCGCCCACGCCGCGCAGTTTGCGCACCACGTGCTCATAGCCACGGTCGAGATGGTAGACCCGGCTGACCACCGTGTCGCCCTCTGCCGCAAGACCGGCAAGAATCAGCGACACCGAGGCGCGCAGGTCGGTGGCCATCACCGGGGCGCCCTTCAGTTTCTCGACACCGCGCACACGGGCGGTGCCGCCCGACACGTCGATATTCGCGCCCATGCGCAGAAGCTCGGGCGCGTGCATGAACCTATTCTCGAAAATCTTTTCTTCCAGCACGCTTTCGCCATCGGCGGTGCAAAGCAGCGCCATCATCTGTGCCTGCAGGTCGGTGGGGAAGCCGGGGAACGGCTCGGTGGTCACATCCACAGCCTTCACCCGACCATTCTTGCGCGCGACCTTGAGGCCGGTCGGCGTTTCCTCGACCGCGATTCCCGCCTCGTCGAGCTTTTCGCAGAAGCTTTTAACCAGTTCGATCGTACCGCCGAGGCATTCGACCTCGCCGCCGCAGATCGCCGGGGCCAGCATATAGGTGCCCAGTTCGATCCGGTCGGTCACCACGCGGTGCGTCGCCCCGCCCAGCATCTCGACGCCCTGAATCTCGATGGTGCTGCTGCCCTCGCCCTCGATCTGTGCGCCCATCTTGCGCAGGCATTGCGCCAGATCGACGATCTCGGGCTCACGCGCCGCATTGCGGATCACCGTTGTGCCCTTGGCGAGCGTGGCGGCCATCAGCGCGTTTTCTGTGGCACCAACCGAGGCAAAGGGAAACTCCACGATGCCGCCCTTCAGGCCACCCGACGGCGCCTTGGCGTGCACATAGCCCTCGCGCAGATCAAGCTCCGCGCCCATCGCTTCCAGCGCCTTGAGATGCAGGTCCACGGGGCGCGCGCCGATGGCGCAGCCGCCGGGCAGCGACACTTCGGCATGGCCGAATCGCGCCAGCAGCGGACCGAGTACGAGAATCGACGCGCGCATCTTGCGCACGATGTCATAGTCGGCGCGGGTCGAGGTCAGCGCGTGGCTCGACATGGCCAGCACCTGCCCGTCGTTCAGCGCCTGCACTTCCGCACCCAGTGACTGCAGCAGCAGCGTCATCGTGCGGATATCGGACAGCCGCGGCGCATTGGTCAGCGTCAGCGGCTGATCCGACAACAACGTCGCGGGCATGAGGGTGAGGCAGGCATTCTTCGCGCCGGCGATGGGAATCTGTCCCGATAGCGGGCCATTGCCCGTGACGACGATCGAATCCATTAGCTGTCCTTTTCACTGCTCGGCCCGTCTTCGGGCTTTTTGTCGTCTTTCGAGGCGTCGCGCGCCTTCGCCTGTGCCTTGCGCCGGCCCAGATTCGCCTTGAGCGCCGCCTTAAGGCGGGCATCGCGGTCCTGTGCCGGGGATTTTTGGGGGCTCGTTTTGGGCTTCATGAACTTTCTTTACCGGAGAGGCAAAAAACCGTCCAGATTGCGCTTGCACCCCCCGGCGTTTGCCCTTAGACACCGCGCCACGCCACGAGGCACACCGACGCAACCTAGCGCGGACGCCTCGAAAGGCACACCGGCGCTGCTGTAGCTCAGAGGTAGAGCACTCCCTTGGTAAGGGAGAGGTCGAGAGTTCAATTCTCTCCAGCAGCACCACTTACCTCCCTGAAAATAGACAGTTTATTGTTGGGGCGCGCCGTGTGTGCCGCGCTGGCGAAGGCCGATCGCCCTTTGCTTTCCGTGCATTCCAGACATGCCGGGCGCCCCATACGAGCGCCCGGAAGAGTGCTCATTCGCTCAAGCCTTTGATCGCGCGTGGTCCGCCTGATTGTTCAGCATCCCAGCGCAAGAGAGCTGCCCCCTGCGCCGGGATCAGCGCTTAGCTGTAACCAAGCCGCGCAGACATTTCCGCAAAGCTCGTGGTTTTGCCCGCCACGGTCCAGCGAACCACCTGACGCAGCGCGTCTTCATTCGCCTCGCCGACGCCAAGCCCCTCCAGCTTGTCCTTATGTGACGCGCGATGCACCTCGGCGCCGCTGAAATGGCTGAGGGTCACGTCATCGGGCACATCGAAGGATTCGCGGAAGTAGTCCTCTTCGGAAACCAGCCGTTCCATCTGCAGAATCTCGCAGCCCGCTTCGAGCGCCTCGATATTAAATTGCATCACATGCGACAGCGCTGCCGCATAGGCAGCATTGGGAAAGGTTCGTGGAATCGGCAGTTTCGAGATCAGATGCTCGTCGAGGGTGACCATCTTGCGATAGCCCACCTGATCACCGCCGAGTGTCTTCTTCACCCACCAGGCAAAGCAGCTGCGCACGTGGCGCACGGGCTCGCGAACGATTATCCGGTGCTTGACGCCATTGGCCAGACAGACCTCGCGCCCCTGCGGCGCGTTGTAGAGGCAATGCACGGCGTAGACACGCTTGCCCGCGGCGGCGCTCTGCTTCATCTCGGCGACGAACTGATCGATCGGCGTGTCCTCCCCGCCCACGGCACCGCCCTTGGCAAAGTTGCGGGTGCCGTGGCGCACCTCCGCATTCGGAATGCCCGAGAGAATTTCGCTGATCGTATGCGTCGCCGCAAAGCCGATGGAATCCGCGAGGATCATCTTGCTGCCCCTGCCTGTGCTGCCGTTTCCTTATAGACATGGGTAGCAGCCGCCGGGTCCGGACCCCAGCCGCCCACCGCAGAGCCGTGCCGGTTTGGCGCAAGAGCGCCACAGCACGCGGGCGCGCACAACGAAACAGGCGGCGCGAAGGCCCGCGCCACCTGTGCGTGTGTTCGGCCAATGAGGCCCTTGCAGCGCCTCAGCCGCGCCGCTCGGGACGCCCCGGCACGCCATCATCGGCCAGCGCGCGGTTGCGGTAGCGGCGGTCTTCGGTGACATCCGCTCCGAACCAGTCGGGCGGCGTGAAGGCCCGCGCCGCCTCTGCGCTGTCGAACTCGACCTCCACCAGCACCAGCGGCGCCAGCGTCCCGGTGAAGACATCAAGCTCGAACCCCGTGCCGTCCGGCAGCGCGCCCACATAGCGTGTCTTTTCGAGCCGCCGCCCCTCGGTCGCGGGCCAGAGAGCCTCGAACTGCGCGGCGTCGATCTCGATCTCGCGCTCCATGCGCACCAGCCCACCCTCGGACTTCAGCGTCAGAAAGAAAGCCCCGCCCTTCTCGCGCAGGCGCAGTTCCACCGAGTCGCCCGCCTGCGTGACATAGCCCTGCCGGACCGGCTTTGCTTTCAGCTCCTCCAGCACCGGCAGTTGCGCCACGAGAAACTTGCGCTCGATCTCGACAGCTTCGGTTGCTTCGGTCATTTCAGGACCCTCTTGCTCAATTCATCATGCAGTGCCGTATAGGCCGCGCTGGCGGCACTCGACGGCGCGGTTGCCATCACCGGCGCGCGATGCACGCCCATGCGTTCGACATCCGAGGTGAAGGGAATGCTCGACTTCATCAGGCGCTTGCCGTGCTCGGCGCGCATCTCGTCCATGGTCTCGCCATGCAGCGACTTCACCCCCTGCACCATCGAAAAGAACCCGTGCAGCTTTTTGGGGCTCAGGTCATGGTCGCGGAAGAACTCCTGCAACTGCTCGAACGTGCGCTGCGACAGGGTCGTGGGAATGACCGGCACAACGATCGCGTCGGACGCGCGAAAGACATTTTCGGAAAGGGTCGAGATGTTCGGCGGGCAGTCCAGCAGGATCACGTCGTAATCGCCTTTCACCGCCTTCAACGCCTTCTTCAGCCGCGAGCGCGAATTGCGCATGCGGGCGAGGAACACATCGAAGTCGCGGAAGGTCATATTGGCGGGCAGGATGTCGAGATTGTCGAAATCGCTGCCGCGGATCGCCTTGGTGAAGCGCTGCACGTCCTCAAAGAACTTCGCCTCGGTCAGCTTCTTCGAGGGTTTCACGCGAAAGTAGAAGCTCGACGCCCCCTGCGGGTCGAGATCGCACAGCAGCACCCGGCGGCCGCCCTGCGCCAGCGCATAGGCAAGGTTCACCGAGGTCGCGGTTTTCCCGACGCCCCCTTTGTTGGAGTAGCAGGCGATGATCTTCATTTCTTTCCTCCGTGAAACAGCTCGCGGAACGTCATTTGGGTCTCGGCACTGTTGAACGTCGCGAAGCTGCCGACGACCTTGGCGCGCTCTGCCAGCTGCCGCTCGTGCAGCACGAGGATCAGCGCGCCAACGCTTTGCGCCACCTGCAGATTGCCGCTCTCGCCGCTGTCCTCAAGCCGCCTCAGGAAGTCGATAAGGCTGCCCTGCTGCACCGAGTAGTCGTTAAAAAGACCAAGGTTGTCCTGCAGGCGCTTCAGCGGCTTGATCAGCTTTTTGAACGGCCCTGCAGGGAACAGCGGGCCGAAAAACTCCATGAGATAGCGCAGCTTCTTGCAGTGGATGCGCAGCTCATGCACCTCGTGGTCCGGCGTCGCATCATCAATCGCCTCGGCGATGGTGCAGATCTTGCGGTAGCGTTTCCAGATCAGCTTGCAGGCGAAATCATAGGCCGGAAGGTCCGCGCGTTCGCCGCGCTGCAAGGCTTTGCGCTTGTCGAATATCTTGCCAAGCGCGGTGATCTCCTTGCGGTAGCCGGTGCTGCGCAGATGTTTCGCCAGCCCTGCCTGCGCGGCGGTGCGTTCCTCGGCGAACAAGGCGAACATCCGGTCGAGACCTTCGTGCAGGCTCTCCGGCAACATCGCGTAATAGGCATCCTTCTCGAGCAGGTAGACATCAAGGTCGCGCAGCCGCCCGGTGGGTTCCATCAACGCCGAAAAGCGCGCTTTCAGCTCGGCGGTTTGCTCGGCGGCATAAACGCCTTTGAACAGGCTGAGCACCGAGCGGATCTTGCGCAGCGCGATGCGGTAGTCATGCAGGAACTCGGTGTCGTCGTCGGCGATCACCCCGGCCTCATTGGCGCGCGCCACGGGAAGATAGGCGGCGATGATATCGCTGGCGGCGTCAAAGGCCTCTTCCTGCCCGTCCATTGGCACCTCGGGCTTGGCCACATAGGCCGAATGGCCGGGGAACAGCAGATCATAAAGCGCGCCATCATCCAGCGCCGCGCCGCCCAGCCCTTCGACCAGCTTCCGCAGCCGGGTCAGCGCCTTGTCGTAGCCGCGCAGCCCCTGCAGGCGGGCAATCGTCACACGCCCGCCCTCCGCCGCTTCGAGCACCCACAACAGCGCCCGCGCCTGCGTCTTTTCTTCGTCATCGAGCAGCGCCAGCTCGCCCCGGCGCATTTCGCCCGCGCCCACCGGCAGCAGGCAGCGCAGGGGCGAAAGGTCGGACAGCGCATGCTTCACCGAGCCCTCGGAGAACTCGGCGACAAAGCGCCCCGCCCCCGCCGAAGACTGGCCAAGCACCCGCCCGTCGGGCTGTAACAGTTCAAACTGCTCCGCCACTTCGATCAGCACACGGCCACTCAGGCGCAATTCCTGATCGAAGGTATCGCGGATCAGGAAGGCGCTGCTCGCCTCCTGCCAGCTAAGCTGGGGTTTAAGACCGCCCAGATCGGCGGCATCGACCAGCGATGCCCCCTCTGCGGCCGTGTCGGGGAGGAAGTAAAAGGCACCCTCGCCTTGAGTCATCTGGATTTCTTTCCGGTCTTGCGCAGGTAATCCTCGATCAGCGTCTCGACGATCTTCTGCACACTGCGATCCTCTTCGATGGCGCGCATCTTGAGCGCCTTGAGTGTCTTGCTGCTAAGCCGCAGGGACGTGTTCTTCTTCTCGTCCTTGGGCTTGATTTCTTTGGTCTTCGCCATGGCTGATACCCGCTAAAAGTGACGTCATGATTTCACTTTGAACCCGCAAGCGCAACGCGATTTCCCGGCACTGGCGCAACGGCAAAGCCACGGCGCTCTCCAAGCCGTGATCGCAGCCCGCCTCATGGGTGACACTTTCCCCGCAAAGGACTACATAAGCGCCTTGGCTGACACAGGAGATGCAGACCATGCGGAATCTTGTAGTATTTTTCGGGCTGGTGCTCGCCGCCGCCACCCCGGCCTCCGCGCAAAGTGACAAGGCGGCACGCTGCGAAACCTCGGCCAAGATGGTCATGGAAGCAGTGCAGGCGCGTAAGGACGGCATTCCGCAAAAGCGGACCGAGCGCGAATTGCGCCGGGCGCTGGATCGCGACTCGGGCGAGATGCTGGCGCAATGGATTTATTCGCTGCCCGAAAACCAGCTCACCCTTGATGTGGGCCGCAGCTGGGAACAGCAGTGCCTCTCGCAATGACGCCGCGCTGAGGCGCGCATTACGTGACCCGCACCCGCCCGCGTCGCCCTTCCGGTCGGCGCGGGCATCGGCTATCTGACACAAACACCAACGCGCGTGCCGAGCCGCATGGACTCGGCCCCCCTCTGCATTGATACTCCGAGCATGAGTCTACCACCCGGCTTCCTTGACGAATTGCGCACCCGTACGAGCCTGAGCCAGGTCGTCGGTCGCAAAGTCATGTGGGACACCCGCAAGTCCAATCAGGCCAAGGGCGACATGTGGGCGCCCTGCCCGTTCCATCAGGAAAAGTCCGCCTCTTTCCACGTCGATGACCGCAAGGGGTTCTACTACTGCTTCGGCTGCCACGCGAAGGGCGATGCGATCTCCTTCGTGCGCGAAAGCGAGAACGTCGACTTCATGGAAGCGGTCGAGATTCTCGCCCGTGAGGCAGGCATGCAGATGCCCGCGCGCGACCCGCAGGCCGCGCAGAAGGCCGACCGCCGCAGCCAGCTTGCCGAGGTGATGGAACAGGCGGTGCGGTTCTTCAGGATGCAGCTGCGCACCGGCGCCGCCTCCGAGGCGCGCGCCTATCTCGACCGGCGCGGACTGACGCAACCAGTGCAGGACCGTTTCGAGCTTGGGTTTGCGCCCGAGGGTTGGCAGCACCTTTGGGACCATCTGCGCGGACAGGGTGTCGCCGAGGACCTGATCATGGCGGCGGGGCTGGCCAAGCCTTCGCAGAAGGGCCGCGCGCCTTATGACGTGTTCCGCAATCGCATCATGTTCCCGATCCGCGATGGCCGCGGCCGCGCCATTGCCTTCGGCGGGCGCGCCATGGACCCGCGCGACAACGCCAAATACCTCAACTCGCCCGAGACCGAACTCTTCGACAAGGGCCGTAACCTCTATAACCACGCGCCCGCGCGCGAGGCGGCGGGCAAAGGCCAGCCGCTGATCGTCGCCGAAGGCTATATGGATGTGATCGCGCTCAGCGAGGCCGGGTTCGAGGCGGCGGTGGCGCCGCTCGGCACCGCCGTCACCGAGCATCAGATCGCGCTGCTCTGGCGCATCTCCGACGAGCCTGTGATCGCGCTCGACGGCGACAAGGCCGGTCTGCGCGCCGCCTATCGGGTGATCGACACCGCGCTGCCGCTGCTGATACCCGGCAAGGGGCTGCGGTTCGCCATCATGCCCGAAGGTCAGGACCCGGACGACCTGCTGCGCGCCAAAGGGCCGCAGGCGGTCAAGGCGGTGCTCGATCAGGCGCAGCCCATGGTGCAACTGCTGTGGCGCCGCGAGACCGAGGACAAGGTCTTTGACAGCCCCGAGCGCAAGGCCGCGCTCGACGCGACGCTGCGCGCCGCGATCAAGCGCATCCAGCACCCCGACCTGCGCCACCACTACGGCAATGAGATCAAGGAACTCCGCTGGCAGCTCTTCCGCAGCAAGCGCAGCGGCGATGGCGGAAACGGAGGCGGCAACTGGGGCGGAAAATCCGGCCAGCGCAGCCCGTTCCGCAGCGGTCAGCGCACCCAGAAATGGGGTCAGGCCGTCACCATCGCCCCCAGCGCCGCGGCGAAATCCTCGCTGCTGGTCTCGGCTGGCGAGGCTGCCGAGACGCGGCTGCGCGAGACCGTCATCCTCGCCGTGCTGCTGCGCTACCCGGCGCTGCTGCCCGAGTTCGAAGGCCCGCTCGAGACCCTGCCCTGCAGCGATCCCGATCACGCAGCGCTGCGTGACCTGTTCCTGCGCGCGGGAACGACCGATCCGGAAATACTTCAGGAAGACGCAGCGCAGAGAATCGGACCCGAGGCCCTTGATTCCCTCCTCGGGGCACGCCATGTGGCAGTTGTACCCTGCTTGCGACAGATCGGTGATATTGAACTCGCCCGCCTCACGGTGGCCGAGGAATTCGCCAAGATCGCGGCGCAGGCGGGACTCGTGGCCGAACTCGCAGAGGCGCTGGAGGATATGGAGAGCCTCGCGGACGAAGCCCTGACCTGGAGGCTGGGACAGGCGGCACAGGCGCGCAATCAGGCGGTTATGAACCGTTCTGAAGACGATGTGGAATTCGAAACCGGGGCCAATGGGGCCCGGATGGACAAAGAAGAACGCAGCGCTTTCGACGCGCTGCTGCAACAGATTCGCTTTTCCAAGGGTCAGAACTAGATGACCATTTAGGGAAACTGGAGGAAAAACGGGTACACGGGTGGCCGAATCATTTGATTCCCCCCATGATTCGCAGAAACGAATCACTTCACTTGCGCGAGTGCCGGCCAGAACCGGCCCCTCCCTTTGACGGAGCACTTCATGGCAGCCAAAGACAACGACGACGCCAAGCCGGAAACTCAGGACGACGCACATAGCCTCGACATGAGCCAGGCCGCGGTCAAGAAGATGATCGCCGAGGCGCGCGAGCGTGGCTTTATCACCTATGACCAGCTGAACCAGGTTCTGCCGCCGGATCAGGTCAGTTCCGACCAGATCGAAGACGTGATGTCGATGCTTTCCGAAATGGGCATCCAAGTCACCGAAGAGGACGAGGAAGCCGAGGAAGACGCGGACAAGAACAAGGGCTCGACCGATCTGGTCGACGCCTCCAAAGGCCGTGACGTCGCGCTGTCGTCCGGCGGCTCGGAAAAGCTCGACCGTACCGATGACCCGGTGCGCATGTACCTGCGCGAGATGGGCTCGGTCGAACTGCTGTCGCGCGAGGGTGAGATCGCCATCGCCAAGCGGATCGAGGCTGGCCGCAACACGATGATCGCGGGCTTGTGCGAAAGCCCCCTGACCTTTCAGGCGATCACCATCTGGCGGGAGGAACTTCTCAGCGAAGAGATTCTGCTGCGCGATGTGATCGACCTCGAGGCGACCTTCGGCAATCAGCTCGACGAAGACGGCGAGCTGAACGAGCCGGTGGTGGACGCCGGTGCCGGTGGCGAGGCCGCACAGAAGCCCAAGAGCAACGAGCCCGAGCTCGACGCCGACGGCAACCCGATCCGCAAGGATGACGACGAGGACGAGGACGATCAGGCCAACATGTCGCTGGCCGCGATGGAGACCGCGCTGAAGCCGCGCGTGCTCGAAACCCTCGATCTCATCGCTGCCGACTACGAAGCCCTGTCGGAAATGCAGGACGCCCGGATCAGCGCCACGCTGAACGAGGACGGCACCTTCTCGGACGCCGACGAAGCGCAGTACCAGAAGCTGCGCTCTGAGATCGTCGTGATGGTCAACGGCCTGCACCTGCACAACAACCGCATCGAGGCGCTGATCGACCAGCTCTACGGCATCAACAAGCGCATCATGTCGATCGACAGCGCGATGGTGAAGCTGGCCGATCAGGCCCGCATCAACCGCCGCGAGTTCGTCGCCGAGTATCGTGGTCGCGAGCTTGAGCCGAACTGGATGGACCGCATGGCCGAGAAAGACGGTCGCGGCTGGCAGATGTTCATCGAGCGTTTCTCGGACAAGGCTGACGAACTGCGCGCCGATATGGCGCAGGTCGGTCAGTATGTGGGCCTCGACATCAGCGAATTCCGCCGCATCGTCCAGCAGGTGCAGAAGGGTGAGAAAGAGGCGCGTCAGGCCAAGAAGGAAATGGTCGAAGCCAACCTTCGCCTCGTGATCTCGATCGCCAAGAAATACACCAACCGCGGCCTGCAGTTCCTCGACCTTATTCAGGAAGGCAACATCGGCCTGATGAAGGCCGTGGACAAGTTCGAGTATCGTCGCGGCTACAAGTTCTCGACCTATGCGACCTGGTGGATCCGTCAGGCGATCACCCGTTCGATCGCCGATCAGGCGCGCACCATCCGTATCCCGGTGCACATGATCGAGACGATCAACAAGCTGGTCCGCACCGGCCGTCAGATGCTGCACGAGATCGGCCGCGAGCCGACCCCGGAAGAGCTGGCGGAAAAGCTGCAGATGCCGCTCGAAAAGGTCCGCAAGGTGATGAAGATCGCCAAGGAGCCGATCTCGCTCGAAACGCCCATCGGCGACGAGGAAGATTCGCAGCTCGGCGATTTCATCGAGGACAAGAACGCCATCCTGCCGCTCGACAGCGCGATCCAAGAGAACCTCAAAGAGACCACCACCCGCGTGCTCTCTTCGCTCACCCCGCGTGAGGAACGGGTTCTGCGGATGCGCTTCGGCATCGGCATGAACACCGACCACACGCTCGAAGAGGTCGGCCAGCAGTTCTCGGTGACGCGCGAGCGGATCCGTCAGATCGAAGCGAAGGCGCTGCGCAAGCTCAAGCACCCGAGCCGGTCGCGCAAGCTGCGCTCGTTCCTCGACCAGTAAGCGCAAGGAGAGAGCCATGTCCTTCTGGTCACGTCTCTTTGGCGGCGGCGGTTCCGACACCGGCGCTGCCGCGCAGCCTCAGGCCGAAGCGGTGGAATACAAGGGGTTCGTGATCTTCCCCGAGCCGCAACCGACCGACGGTCAGTTCCGCATCGCCGCCCGGATCGAGGGTGAGGTGAACGGCGAGGTGAAGGTGCACCAGTTGATCCGCGCCGACGTCATCCGCGACCGCGACGAGGCGGTCGCCGCCTCGCTGCGCAAGGCGCAACAGATGATCGACGAACAGGGCGCCCGGATCTTCAGCTGAATCTTCAGCTGATCCCGCCTTCCAAGACCACAAAACGCCGCCCTTCGGGGCGGCGTTTTTGCGTTCCGGGCGATGCGAAGGTCACTCGCGCAGGTCCCGCCGCAACCGGCTCACAGACCGTAGTCCGACACCATCCGCGCCAGACCGTCGTCGAGCGAGACCTGCGGGCTCCAGCCGAGCAGCTGCCGTACGCGCGTGATGTCGAGAACGCTCGATTTCACCTCAAGGTCCGACGGTTTGCTGACGAGATTGAGGCTGCGCCCGGTGGCCGCCTCCATGCGCGCGATCAGACCGTTGAGCGTTGTCCCCTCCCCGGCCCCGAGGTTTAGGCGGGTGATCTGTTCGGGCAGATCGCGGGTCACCACCTGCGACACCGCACGGGTGAAATCATCCATATGCAGATAATCGCGCGAGGTCTCGCCGCTGCCGTAGACGGTGAACTCCGCGCCGGTGGCCAGCGCATCCAGCAAGAGCCGCATCACCCCCCGCTCGCGTCCGGGCATCGCCGTGCCATAAGGGTTACCAAGGCGCAGCAGGGTTAGGCGAAAGCCATGCTGCGCGGCAAGAAACAGCAGCGCGTTCTCCACCGACAGCTTGTGCAGCGCGTAGTACCCCTTCGGCTGCGGCTCGCGCGTCTCGGCAATGGGCAAATCCTCGGTGTCGCCATAGACGGCGGCGGTCGACAGATACACCAGATGCCCGCGCCAGCCCCGCGCCAGCAGCGCCTCGACGAAATCGGTCTGCGGCTCTGTCACCTCTCGGTTCAGCGCGGCGATGCTGTCGAACCTGCGCCGTGCGTCCGACAGACCCGCGCAATGCACGATGGTCGCCCCCTCGTCCCCCGGAGCCAGCCAGCCCGGATGCAGCGCATCGCTCACCTGCACATGCGGCAGCGCCGGTGCGCCCTCGGGCAGCGCGCTGCGCGAAATACCGGTGACCTCATGCCCCTCGGCATGCATGCGGCACAGGATCTCATAGCCCAGAATGCCCGCACAGCCCGTCACGTAAATGCGCATCGCAAATCCTTACCGTCGCCTCTGCGGCCTGCACCCTGCGCTGCCGCTTCCTGCCTTCCGGGATAAAGGCCGCCGCCTGCCCCGACAAGACGGGCCGCACAGACCGAGGCGTATGGGCAAGCCCCCGATGCCACGCGTGGCTTCACAGTTTCGCGGGCGTGACCCGATCCCCACGAAACCGCGCGAAATCAACCGGCAGGCCGCGCTTCTTCGCGCAGCGCCTAGCCGCGTGAATTCCGCTGCGTTAAGGTGCAGCCATAGTTTCGCGAAAGGACAGTTCATTGCGCCTTCGGCATCATTCCATTGCCCTGAGCCTCGCCCTGAGCGCCGCCGCCCTGCCGGCCTCTGCCTTCGAGACGCTCAGCTTTGCATTTCCCGGTCTGAGCGAGGACATGCAGACCCAGATCACCAATTATTCGCAGTTGGTGGCCACCAAATCCGAGGGCAAGACCGAAGGCCCCGATGTGATGGCCGCAGCTCTGTCCGACTATGGGATCATCGTCGAGACGCTCTATGCGTCCGGGTTTTATGGGCCCGAGGTGTCGATCCGCATCGACGGGCGCGAGGCGTCGGAGATTCCGCTGCTGTCCACACCGCAGAGCGTGAACCGTGTCGATGTGCTGGTGCGCCCCGGCCCGCGTTTCCAGTTTGGCCGCACCAATGTCACGCCGCTGGCGCCCGAGACCGACCTGCCCAGCGATTTCAAACCCGGCGAGCGCGCCAAAGCGACCACGATCACCAGCGCCGCGCAGGCGGCGGTGGATGGCTGGCGCAACGTCGGCTACCCCAAGGCCGAGCTGACCCGCGAAGATGTCACCGCCAACCACGCCGCGCGCCGCGTCGATGTGGACATGGGCGTGACCACCGGCCCGCGCCTGCGCTTCGGACGGATCGACACCGATGGCACCAGCAAGGTGCGCACCGCCGCGCAGCGCCGCATCGCCGGCATGCCGACGGGCGAGATTTACGACCCCGAGGAAGTTGAAGACGTGGTCGACCGGCTGACCCGCACCGGTGCCTTCGCCACGGTCACCCTTCGTGAGAAAGACACGCCGAACCCAGACGGCACGCTTGATTACACGCTCGACGTGGTCGACTCCAAGCCGCGCCGCATCGGCTTTGGTGCCGAGATCAGCTCGCTCGAAGGTCTGTCGGTGACCAGCTACTGGCTGCACCGCAACATCTTTGGCGGTGCCGAGCGGTTGCGCTTCGATGCCGAGATCACCGACATCACCGACCAGAGTGACACGCTCGATTACACGCTGACCGGCAGGCTCGACGTTCCTGCCGCCGTCGGCCCGGACACTGACGCCTACTTTCAGACCGAGCTTCAGCACCTGCAAGAGCCCGCCTATGACCTCGACAGCATCGAGCTGACCACCGGTCTCACCCGGCAGCTGACCGACAATCTCTATACCGAGATCGGCATCGGCTATCTCTACTCGGAAACCACCGACGACCTCGGCGAGCGCACCTTCGAGCTGCTCACCCTGCCGATCGAAGTGGAATACGACCGCCGCGATGACGAGTTCGACCCGCGCAAGGGCTACTACATCCTTGCCGATGCAACGCCCTTCCTGAACCTGCGCGACGATCCCAATGGCGCGCGGCTCTACGGCGATTTCCGCGGCTATTACGCCTTTGGCGAACGCCAGCGCACGGTGCTGGCCGGACGGCTGCAACTCGGCTCGGTGATCGGGCCGGACATCGACGAGACGCCTCCCGACTACCTGTTCTACTCCGGCGGCGCGGGCACGGTGCGCGGCCAGCCCTATCAGTCGCTGGACATCGACCTCGGCGACGGCGACTCGATCGGCGGGCGCAGCTTTGCCGGCATCTCCGGCGAGCTTCGGCAGGACATCGGCGAAAGCCTCGGCGCGGTGATCTTCTACGACGCGGGCTATGTCGGGCGTGACAGCACCCCCGGCGGCGATGATGGCGAATGGCACGCGGGCGCTGGCATCGGCGTGCGCTACAAAACCGGGATCGGCCCGCTACGTTTTGATGTGGCCATGCCCGCCGGTGGCGACACCGGTGACGGCGTGCAGATCTACCTCGGCATAGGACAGGCATTTTGACCCTTCTCAAGCGTTTTTCCCTGCTGCTGCTCCTGCCGCTCATTCTGGCGGCCCCCCCTGCCCTCGCGCAGGAAGAGGATGAGGACAGCGGCGGCTTTCTCGAGCGTCTGATCGAGGACTCGCTCTCGGGCGCGGGCCGCGACGTTTCGATCACCGGCTTCCGCGGCGCGCTCAGTTCTGAGGCGACGCTGGAGCGTATGACCATCTCGGATGACGAGGGGGTCTGGCTGGTGCTGGAGAATGCGACGCTGAACTGGCGCCGCACCGCGCTGCTGCGCGGCGCGCTGGTGGTCAACGAGCTGAGCGCCGAGCGGCTGGTGGTCGAACGCGCCCCGGCGGCGGGCGAAGAGGCCCCCGCGCCCGAGGCGTCGGGCGATTTCGCCCTGCCCGACCTGCCCGTGTCGGTGAATGTGGGCGAGCTCAGCATCGCGCGCGTCGAGTTGGGCGCTTCGCTGCTGGGCGAGGAAGTGGCGCTTGAGGTCAATGGCTCTGCCCAACTGGCCGATGGCGAGGGCGAGGCCGACATTTCGATCAACCGCCTCGACGGGCCGCAGGATTCGCTGAAACTGGCCGGCAGCTACGCCAATGAGAGCGGCGCGCTGTCGCTCGATGTCTCGCTCGAAGAGGAAAGCGGCGGCATCGTCACCACCAAGATGGGCCTGCCCGGCGCGCCCTCGCTGAGCCTTGCGCTGCAGGGCGACGGCGAGCTTGACGATTTCACCGCCGATCTGCAGCTCGCCACCGATGGCGAAGAGCGCCTTGGCGGCCAGATCACCCTGCTCGGCAGCGCCGAAGAGGGCCGCCGCTTTACCGCAGACGTCTCGGGCGATCTGCGCCCGCTGCTGCCCGAGCAGCACCGCGAGTTCTTTGGCCCCGAGCAGTCGCTGCAGGTCGCGGGCCTGCAGGGCGCCGACGGGGTGCTCGACCTCGAAACGCTGGATCTGCAGACCGCCATGGTCTCGCTCACCGGCGCCGCGCGCATCGGTGCCGACGGCTGGCCGGAACTGCTGCAGCTTGATGGCGAGATCGCCTCGGACGACGGCAGCCCGGTGCGGCTGGCCATGTCGGGCGATGTCACCATGGTCGATCAGGCGACAATCAATCTCGACTACGATGCCGCGCAGGGTGAGGCCTTCACCCTCGACGTGATCGCCGAAGGCATCGACCGCCCCGACATGTCGCTCGAACGCGCCGATATCGCGGGCCGTGGCACCATCCGCCGCAGCGCGGGCAATTCGCTTCCGGGTGGGGTCGAGGCACAAGTGACCTTCGATGCCACCGGCCTCGATTTTGCCGATGCCTCCATGGCCGATGCCGCGGGCGAGGAGCTTAAGGGCGTCATGCAGATCGACTGGCAGGCGGGCGATCCGCTGTATCTGCGCCAGATCGACTTTGGCGGTGCGGGCCTTGCGCTTGCGGGCGACGTGACCTTCTCGGGCATCGGCAACAGCGGCAACATCATCATCGAGCCGGACCTGCAGTTGCGCGCCGAGGACATCGGGCGCTTCTCCGGTCTGGCCGGACGCGAGCTTGGCGGCGACGCCAATGTCGCCGTCAAAGGCACGCTGGAGCCGGTCGCCGGGCGCTTCGACGTCACCGTCGATGGCCTGACCCGCGATCTGAAGACCGGCGTCGCGCAGGCGGACGGGCTGCTTGCTGGCGAGGTGGAGCTTTTCGCCTCTGCCGTGCGCAACGAGGAAGGCACCGAACTGCGGCGGCTCGACCTCTCGGGCGATGGCCTCAAGGCGGTGGCCGAGGCCAAGCTGCAGACCGGCGGCAGCACCGGCAGCTTCGACATTTCGCTGCCCGACCTGTCGCTGGTCGAGGCGGATATGACCGGCGCGGCCCAGCTTTCGGGCACGCTGACCGAAACACCGGACGCCTATCTTCTCGACTTCACCGGCAGCGCGCCGGGCGGCACTGACCTTGATGGTCTGCTGACCGCCAGCAAGCTCGAGGATGGCACCATCGGCAGCATCGGCTTTGAGGGCGATGCGGCGGCAGAGGATCTGGCCGCCTACGCCCCGCTCGCCGGGCGTCCTCTGGCGGGCGCGGTCGATCTGAACACCGATGTCACCTACACGCTCGACGGCGGCGCAATCGACGCGGTTCTGGACGGCACTGTCGCCAATATCGAGACCGGCATCGAACAGCTCGACGGGCTGCTGACCGGCAGTGTCGATCTCGACGCCTCGGTGAACTACGACAGCGACCGCGTGCTGATCCGCGAGCTGACCGTCGACGGTCAGGCCGTGCAGGTCAACGCCGAGGGCGAGGTCTATACCGCCGCCCTGCTGGGCGGCACCCCCTCTGCCAATGCGGGCCTCAGCAACGCCAGCTTTGACATTCGCCTGCCCGATATGTCGCTGATCCAGCCCGGCATCACCGGGCCCTTCGCGGCCACCGGCACCCTGCAGGAAGAAGCCAACAGCTACCGGCTCGACATCGACGCCAACGGCCCCGGCGGCGTGGCGATCAACGGCCTCGCCGAAGCGGGAAAAGAGGCGGATGGCAGCATTGGCACCGTGTCGTTCGACGGCGAGGTGGCGGCGGATGATCTGTCGGTCTACGCCGGGCTTGCGGACCGCCCGCTGGCGGGCGCGCTCGATCTGACCGCCGATGTGACCTACGACATGCAAAGCGGCGCCATCGACGCGGTGCTTGACGGCACGACCCGCGATATCGGCACTGGCATCGCGCAGGTGGACGGGCTGCTGACCGGCACCGTCGATCTCGACGTTTCGGCTGCCTATGACACCGAGAAGGTCGAGATCCGCCAACTCGAGGTGAACGGACAGGCGATCCGTGCCACCGCCGAGGGCGAGGTCTATACCGCGGCCCTCATGGGCGGCACCCCCTCCCCCGACGCGGGCCAGAGCAACGCGAGCTTTGACATCACTCTGCCCGACATGTCGCTGATCCAGTCCGGCGTGACCGGCAGCGCCAATGTGAACGGCCAGTTGCAAGAGACCGATGGCACCTACCAGCTCGACTTCACCGCCTCCGGCCCCGGCGAGACCACGGCGCAGGGCCGCGTCACCGCCGAAAAACTGGATGACGGCAGCGTCGGCACGGTGGCCTTCGACGGCAACGCCTCGGTCGCCTCGCTGGCGGCCTATGCGCCGCTGGTCGGCCAGCCGCTCTCGGGCGGCGTCAGCTTCGATGGCGATGTCTCCTACAACCTGCCCGACGGCAGCCTCTCGGCGAACGGTCAGCTGAATTCCAGCAACCTGCGCCTTGGCATCCCCACCGCCGATCAGCTTGTCGGCGGCGATGGCAGCGCGACGGTGCAAGTCACCCGCGACGCCAATGGCGTGCTGACGATCCAGCAGCTCGATGTGCAGACCGGCGAGGTCACGGCATCGGCCTCGGGCAGCTACGGCGGCGAAGGCTCGAGCATCAGCTATGAGGTGGCGCTGCGCGACCTTGGGCTGATCGTGCCGCAGCTTCCGGGCCGCGCCACCGCGCAGGGCACGCTTGCGGCGAATGGCGGGCAGTACCAGCTGCAGACCGCGCTCACCGCGCCCGGCGGCACGCAGGCGCAAGTCTCGGGCAGCATCGCGCAGGACTTCGGCACCGCCGATCTGGCAATCACCGGCAATGCGCCGCTGGCGCTGGCCAATCAGGTCGCCGCGCCGAACCTGCTGTCGGGCAATGCCAATATCGACATGCGGCTCAGCGGGCCGCTGGCGGTGAACTCGCTGTCGGGCAATGTGACGGTGAACGGCGCGCAGGTGATCCTGCCCGGTCCGGGGCTCGAACTCACGGGGCTGAACCTCAACGCCAATGTCGGTGGCGGGCAGACCACGCTCACCGCCTCCACCGCGCTGGCCACCGGCGGGCGCATCGAGGTGAACGGCACCATCGGCATGAGCGGCAACTACCCGGCCGATCTGGCCATCGCGCTCAACCAACTGGTGCTGGAAGATCAGCGGCTCTATCAGGTGCGGCTTGGCGGCAACGTCAGCATCTCTGGCCCGCTGCTCACCGGGCCTACGATCGGCGGCGACATCCTCATCGACAATGCCGAGATCCGCATCCCCGAGACCGGACTTGGCCCGAGCAGCCGTGGCTTTGTGCTGCACCACATTCAGGAACCCGCCGGATCGCGTATCACCCGCGCCCGTGCCGGGCTGCTGGACGAGGCCGATGGCGCTGACGGCGGCTCGAGCTATTCGATCCCGCTCGATGTGGTGATCCGCGCGCCGCAGCAGATCTTCGTGCGCGGTCGTGGTCTCGACATGGAGCTTGGCGGCGCGCTGCGCGTGACCGGCACCTCGAACGACATCATCACGCAGGGCCGGTTCGACCTGATCCGCGGCCGGTTGGACATCCTCGGTCAGCGCCTGACGCTCGACACCGCGTCCATGGCGCTGACCGGCGATTTCATCCCGACACTGGATATCGCCGCCACCTCGCAGGTGGAAAGCACCACGGTGACGGTCAGCATCACCGGGCTGGCGACCTCGCCCGAGGTCGATTTCACCTCCGACCCCTCGCGCCCCGAGGAAGAGGTTCTGGCGCTGCTGCTGTTCGGACGCGACCTGACCGAGATCTCGGGCTTCCAAGCGTTGCAGATCGCCGCGGCGATCAACACGCTGGCGGGCGGCGGCTCGGGGGCGGTGGACAACCTCCGGCAGGGCTTCGGGCTTGATGACCTCGACGTCACCACCAATGACGAGGGCGAGGCCGGGCTGCGCTTGGGCAAATACATCTCGGACAACATCTACACCGATGTCGAGGTGGACTCCGGCGGCGACAGTGCGGTGAATCTCAACATCAAGATCACCCCGAGCCTGAAGGCCAAGGGCAGCGTCACCTCGGATGGTGACAGCACGCTCGGCATGTATTTCGAACGCGATTACTGAGCCACGCCGACAAAAAGCACCAAAAGCAAAGGGGCGCCCGCAAGGACGCCCCTTTTGGTTTCCAGACCGCATCGGGTCACGGATGGTTTAAAGCGCCAGAGCCGCCTTCACGTCATCCAGCGTCACTGCACCCGGCGCGGCACCGTCGCGCACCAGCCGCGCCGCCAGCGCATTGAACCAGTCGTTGCCCGGTGTCGGCACGCCATGCAGACGACCCAAAAGCGAGATCTGGCCATTGAGGTAGTCGGTCTCGACCGACCCCGCGCCGCGCGCAAGGCTCTGCGCGGTGGAACTGCCGACGCGGGTGACGCCCGGAACATCGACGATCTTTAGCTGCGCATCGCGCGCCTCATCGCCCTTGGCCGGATCCGCCCAAGCGATCCCCGCCGCGGCAAAGACAGCCTCGGCTTCGGCCTTCAGCGCCGCGTTTACCGCAGCGGCATCGGCCTCCTGTCCAAGCGCAGCGCCGACGATGTTGCCGAGGTTCATCAGCAGCTTGCCGTATTTGAACGTCATCACCCCGTCGCGCACCGCCGAGGGGAAGCCCGCCGCCTCGAGCCGCGACACCAGCGCCGCATCCGCGTCGTCCGAGCCCGAGGGATAGCGCCCCACATCGAAGGATCCGCAGACCGGCGCGCCGTAGCAGACCACTTCGCCGGGCTGCACGAAATCGGCGGGCAGCATCACGGTGACACCATGCACATTGGGGAAGTAGCGCAGCGCCAGCCGCTCGTTCTCGACCCCGTTCTGAAAGCAGAAGATGTGCTGTCCCTGCGCCCCGGCCTCGCGCAGTTGCGCCAGCGCAGCCTCAGTGTGCTGGGTCTTCACGCACAGGATGATCACGTCATCCTCGCGCAGCCCCGCCTCCTGCGGCGTCGCCACACAGGGGAAATTGGCGTGGCGCGGCCCTTCGGGCGTGCGCAGCGTCAGCCCGCCCGCCTTGATCGCCGCCAGTTGCGCGCCGCGCGCGATGCCGATCACATCTTCACCGGCTTCGGTCAGCGCGACGGCGAGCGTGCCGCCCACCGCGCCAACCCCAAGAATGACGAAGCGGCTCATTCCACCGCCTCGGCCAGCGGCAGCCCCCCGATCTGCGCCAGCAGCGTGACGATTTCATCCACGCCCTTGCCGTGCTTGACCTGCGCAAAGACGAAGGGCTTGCCCGCGCGCATCCGCGTGGCATCGCGCTCCATCACTTCGAGCGAGGCACCCACATATGGCGCGAGGTCGGTCTTGTTGATGACGAGGATGTCGGACTTGGTGATCGCCGGGCCGCCCTTGCGCGGGATTTCCTCACCCGCAGCGGTGTCGATCACATAGATGGTCACATCGGCCAGTTCCGGCGAGAAGGTCGCCGAGAGATTGTCACCGCCGCTTTCGATGAGGATCAGGTCGAGGTCGGGGAAGGTCTCGTTCAGCTCGGCGATGGCGGCGAGGTTGATCGAGGCATCCTCGCGGATCGCCGTGTGCGGGCAGCCGCCGGTCTCGACCCCTTTGATCCGATCGAGCGGCAGGATCTGCTGGCGCATCAGCTCTTCGGCGTCTTCGCGGGTGTAGATGTCATTGGTCACCACGGCCATCGACAGCCGGTCGCGCAGCGCGCGGGCAAGGGCTGCGGTGAGGCTGGTCTTGCCGGCGCCCACGGGGCCGCCGAGACCGACGCGAAGGGGTCCGTTGGGGGAAGTCATGTCGTCTCCGTCACAATTGGTGTCACGATCTGAAGATACGGGAGTAGAGCGCCTCATGGCGCTGGCTGGCAATGTCCGAGACCGGAGAGAAGCCACCGATCTCGTCGAGCGAGGCGGTCACCGCCTGCGCCGCCAGCGCCTCGCACAGCGGCGAGAGAGCGCGCACGACGCCCTGCCCCTCGGTCTGGCCAAGCGGGATCAGGCGGATGCCAGCGGCGGCAAGGTTCGAAGCGAAGGCCTGCAGGTAGAGCTGCGCGGCGGGCAGCAGCGGCAGGTCCAGCGCGCGCACCGCCTGCCCCACGGCGACCGGATAGGGCGCGGGCAGGATGTCCACCTGCCACAGATCGCGCACCGTGCTGGCAAAGGCCTCGCCCTGTTTCACCGTCTCGAGCCGCCGCTCGGCCGATGGTGAGAGCGCGGTGGCAAGCTCGGCCAGTTCCGCCGCATCACCGCCCCGCGCCACCTGCGCCAGCAGCACCGCATCGCTCCAGCCCGCGCCGTGACGCAGCACCGCCTCGAGCCAGCCCTGAAGCTGCGCGGCGCTGGTGATGCGCTCCTCCTGCACCAAGGTCTCGAGCCCGTGCGAATAGGCAAAGGCCCCCACCGGAAAGGAGGGCGAGAACAGCTGGTGCAGCGTCAGCAGCGGATCAGTGGTCATGCGTGTGCGCGGAACCGTGGGAATGGGACTGCTCATGGGAGTGATCATGAGAATGATCATGAGAATGATCATGCCCGTGGCTGTGCGCATGCGAATGGCTGTGCGAATGGCTATGAGAGTGGCTGTGCGAATGCCCCTCGGGGCCATGCGCGTGGGAATGGTCGTGGCCATGGGTGCGCCCATGCCCATAGGCGCCGCCCTCGGGGGTGAAGGGCTCAAGCACCTCCTCCACCGTCGCACCGATATGAGCCAGCATGTCGCGGATCACGTGGTCGCGCTGGATCAGCAGCCGCGCGGCTTCGATCTGGCAAGGCGTGTGACGGTTGCCGATGTGCCATGCGAGGCGCGGCAGGTCGGCCCCGCTCACCGCCAGCAGCGGCTCTGCCGCCGCCGCGACGCGCACCGCCCGCCCATCGGTCAGCACGAAGGCATCGCCCTCGTCGAGGCTTTCGGTATGCGCCAGATCGACAAGAAAGCTCTCGCCCTGATCGCTCTTCAGCACCTTGCGGCGCAGGAAGCGGTCTTCGTAGCTGAGCGTGACGCTCAGCGGTGCCTCTGGATGCGCCTCGGACACGGCGCCCTTCCGGGCGATCTCGTGGGACACGGGCAGTGCAGACGCGGGGGCGGGCGCGGGGGAGGTCATGGGAAGGCTCCGTCGGTCTTCAGGATTGCGCCAGCAACCTCGTCCCAACCGCCGGAAAAGGCAAGGCCACGCGCCGGGTTCTCCGGGGCGTGGCCTTGAGATGCCGAGTTCTGCAGCGCCCGAGAGGCGCCGAGACACTCAGAGGTAGAAGACGTCTTGGAAGACGTGACGCACGATGTCTTCGCGGCGGATGCCACGCTCGGCCAGCTGCTCGTCCGACAGACGCTGCAGGGCTTCGATCTTGCGCAGGCGCGGGTTCGATTCACCGATCGAGACAAGGCCGTTGCCGATGGCTGCGAAGAAACGCGAGAAGAACGGTGCTTGTTCGTTGCGTGCGGTTGCAGTCAGAAATGCCATTTGGAAACCTATCCTAGCTTCAGTGTTGGTTTCCTCCCTTGCCATCCAACTTAGGGCACGCCCCGCAGAACAACAAATGCTGCAACTGCATAACTGGCCTTCAACCCGCGCAGAGATCACAGATATTTTTGTTGCCGAGATCGCCCGCGAGACGAAGCAAAATAATTAGGCGCCCAAATGAGCGACAGTTTGCGAACGAAGCGCGGTTAAAATCCTTTAAGACACGGCATTTAGCTTTGGGCTGCCATGCGCGAGGGGAAAGGCTGCCCAGAATCTTGGCGATTTGCAAAGATGGGGATTTCGGCTCTGTCATGCGTGAGGCGCAGCCCTTGCGCCGTGGTCATGGCCTGAGTCTGCGGTCTTGATACGCCAAGCGCCGGCCCCATGGAAGGGACCGGCGCCAGCAAGTTCAGGTCCCGCCGCAGGACCGGCGGGATGCTCTCAGTAGAGGAAGTAGCGCTGCGCCATCGGCAGCTCTTTGGCGGGCTCGCAGGTCAGCAGCTCGCCATTGGCGCGCACCTCGTAGGTTTCGGGGTTCACCTCGACCTCGGGCAGCGCGTCGTTGAGGATCAGGTCCTTCTTGCCGATGCCGCGAGTGTTCTTCACCGCCACGGTCTGTTTCGCGAGGCCCAGCTTGTCACGCAGCCCGTCGGCCTGCGCCGCCTCCGACACGAAGATCACCGCCGAGTTCTCGACCGAGCGGCCATAGGCGCCCCACATGGGCCGAGTGTAGACCGGCTGCGGCGTCGGGATCGAGGCGTTGGGATCGCCCATCTGCGCGCAGACGATGGTGCCGCCCATCAGAACCATCTCGGGCTTCACGCCAAAGAAGGCCGGGTTCCACAGCACCAGATCGGCGCGCTTGCCCTCTTCGATCGAGCCGATGTGCTGGCTGATGCCATGTGCGATGGCGGGGTTGATGGTGTATTTGGCGATGTAGCGGCGGACGCGGAAGTTGTCGTTGTCGCCGGTTTCCTCGGCCAGCTTGCCGCGCTGCTTCTTCATCTTGTCGGCGGTCTGCCACGTGCGGATGATCACCTCGCCGACCCGGCCCATGGCCTGACTGTCCGAAGCAATGATCGAGAAGGCGCCCATGTCGTGCAGGATGTCCTCGGCGGCGATGGTCTCGCGGCGGATGCGGCTTTCGGCAAAGGCCACGTCCTCGGGGATCGACTTGTCGAGGTGATGGCAGACCATCAGCATGTCGAGGTGTTCCTCGAGCGTATTGGTGGTGTAGGGCCGCGTCGGGTTGGTCGAGCTGGGCAGCACGAACTCTTCGCCGCAGATCTTGATGATGTCGGGCGCATGGCCGCCGCCCGCGCCCTCGGTGTGGAAGGCGTGGATGGTGCGGCCCTTCATCGCCGCGACGGTGTTCTCGACGAAGCCCGATTCATTGAGCGTGTCGGTGTGGATCATCACCTGCACGTCCCAGGCGTCGGCAACGCTCATGCAGTTGTCGATGGTGGCAGGCGTGGTGCCCCAGTCCTCGTGCAGCTTGAGGCAGCAGGCGCCGCCCTTGATCTGCTCTTCCAGCGCCGCGGGCAGCGCCGCGTTGCCCTTGCCCGCGAAGGCAAGGTTCATCGGGAAGGAATCGGCGGCCTGCATCATCCGGCCAAGGTGCCACGGCCCCGGTGTGCAGGTGGTCGCCAGCGTGCCATGCGCCGGGCCGGTGCCGCCGCCGAGCATGGTGGTCAGACCCGAGTGCAGCGCGTCCTCGATCTGCTGCGGACAGATATAGTGAATGTGGCTGTCCATGCCGCCCGCGGTGAGAATGCGCCCCTCGCCCGCGATCACCTCTGTGCCGGGGCCGACGATGATGTCGACGCCCGGCTGGGTGTCGGGGTTGCCCGCCTTGCCGATCTTGGCGATGCGCCCGTCCTTGAGCCCCACGTCGGCCTTGTAGATGCCGGTGTGGTCGACGATCAGCGCGTTGGTCACCACGGTGTCCACCGCCCCTTCGGCGCGGGTGTATTGCGACTGCCCCATGCCGTCGCGGATCACCTTGCCGCCGCCGAATTTCACCTCTTCGCCGTAGATGGCACCATTGCCGCCCTGCCCGGCCCCGGCCAGCGAAGCGGTGAGGTCGCGCTCGACCTCGATGATCAGATCGGTGTCGGCAAGGCGCAGCTTGTCACCCGTGGTCGGGCCGAACATGGCGGCGTAGTCGCGGCGGGAAATCGTTGCGGGCATGTGGGTCTTCCTCGGATGGTCAGTTCGACAGCAGCGTGCGCAGGTCTTCGCTGCGACGCCGGGTAAGTTTGGTCAGGCAGGACACCTGCGCGATGGGTTGCAGCGAGCCGCCTTCATAGAGCGCGCCTTCGGCGTCGCAGGCGGCGTCGCGGAACGGGATCCACGCGCGCTGCGCGTCGCGGACCTTGGCCATGAAGGCTGTGTCCCGGGCGTCCTTCAGCTGCGCATAAACGCGGTTCAGCTCGAGATCCGCCGCCTCATATTCGCCGCGGACGCAATCGCCCATTTCGATGGTCGTCTTCGCCTCGTTGCAGGCGGCAGATGCGGCGCCCGCCATGCCACAGAGCAGCAGCGCCAACGCGGCGGCCCTGCTTGCAGCGGGGCGAAATATTCCAGTTCGGTAATTCTTCTTGGTGCGGCAGCCTGCCGCAGGTAACGTACCCGTGAACTTAGTCATGGCCAGTCCCTCCTCCCAGCGATTTCACAGCAAGGAGCTCACGATGCGTAACAAGTTCTTTTCCACCCTGTCCTACACGGTGCTCGTTTGCGGCGGCGCCCTTGCCGACGAAAGCGAGATCGCGCGCGGCGAATATCTCGTCCGCGGCCCCGCCGGATGCGGCAACTGCCATACACCCTTCGGCGAGGCGGGCTTTGACATGAGCATGGAACTGGCCGGGCGGCTGGTCGAGGATAATCCGATGTTCACCGCTTATGCGCCCAACATCACGCCCGCCGGGCGCATTGCCGACTGGAGCGACGCCGAACTTGCCCGCGCGATCCGCGAGGGCCTCCGACCCGACGGCTCGGTGATCGGCGCGCCGATGCCCTTTGCCATGTATCGCGATCTTGGGGATGCGGATCTCTCGGCGATCGTCGCCTTCCTGCGCACGCTCGATCCGGTCGAGAACGAGGTTCCGGCCTCGGTCTACAACATTCCCCTGCCCCCAGCGTACGGCCCGCCGGTCGAAAGCGTCACCGCGCCCGCGCGCGGCGTCACGGTGGAGTACGGCGAATACCTCGCGCGGGCGGTCAGCCATTGCATGGAGTGTCACTCGCCGATGAGCGAGACCGGCCCGATGCTCGACGGCGACCATCTTGGCAAGGGCGGGTTCGAATTCCACGGACCGTGGGGCAGTGTCACCGCGCCCAATCTGACCAGTTCCGAGGACGGTCTGGCCGGATACAGCGACGACGAGTTGAAGGCCATGATCACCGAGGGCAAGCGGCCCGACGGCGCGCCGATGCTGCCGCCCATGCCCTATGGCTATCTGGCGCGGATGACGGCTGAGGACCTCGACGCGGTGATCCTCTACCTGCGCAGCCTGCCACCGCTGCCCGACGCCTGAGCGGGCGCTTTGGCAGCGGTGCGGCGCGGCAACTTCCGAGCGCCGACCAAAGGGCCGCACGGGGATATGGCGACGGGCGATCAAGCGAGATCCCGGCTCACAGCTGCGCCCGCGCGGGCGCAGGTTTCGCAGGCGTCGTGGGTTTCACCAGCGACAGGCGCACTGGACCGCAGATGCCCATGGCGGCAGGTGCCGCGGGCCGGGCCATGGGCGCAAACGCTGCGCCCTGCTGGCGTGAGAAGGCAGCGAGGCTCTGCGCCATCTGCAGTTGCAGGGCGTAGAACTGCGCGGCATTGCGCATGGTGATCGCGGCCCAGTCCATCGGTGTCATGAAAAACATCGTCTCGCTCCCCTTACACAAAATCCCTGAACTTAGGGCCCGGCGCGCCTGTCGCGCCGCGCCTCACCAGCCCGAGCGCTGGCCCGGACGGAACTGCGGCCCGCGGCGGCTCAGCCGTTTGCGGTTGCTGCGCGCCTTGCGCTCGAGCGGCGCGGAAAAGGCGGTGATCACCGTGCCCGCAGGCGCGCCCATCATCATCGCCTGACTGGCGCGCATCCATCCTTGGACGAAGGCCGGGCCTTTCTCTGCGGTCATGCGATACGCCTCGGTCGAGGGTACCGACCACATGCCGGCAAAGCCCAGCATCCTAAGGGCGATCACGCTCTGCGCCTCGGCGCTGAGCATCCCCAGTCGCATCATGCTTCCCGTTAGTGCCCCGAATGCCTCGAACATGGCCATCGCCCCTATGCTGAAAGAAAAGCGCCGTTCAGAGCGCCCCCATGACGTGCTGGTTGAAACCGTAGATCTTGCGCGCGCCCGAGATCGGGATCAGCTGCACCTCGCGGCGCTGGCCGGGCTCGAAGCGCACGGCGGTGCCCGCCGCGATATCAAGCCGCATGCCGCGCGCGGCGGCGCGGTCGAAATCGAGCGCGGGGTTGGTCTCGGCGAAATGGTAGTGCGAGCCGACCTGCACCGGGCGGTCGCCAGTGTTGGCGACCATCAGCGTGATCGCCTCGCGCCCTTCGTTGAGCGTCAGCTCACCCTCTGCCGGAAAGAGCTCGCCGGGGATCATTTGCGGCCACCGCCATAGAGGCGATAGGCGCCATAAGCCGCCGCGCCCAGAACCGCCACTGCGGTCAGCCAGCTTTCGGCGCCATGCGGATGCATATGGGCGCCCGAATGCGCGAAAGCGGGGGTGGCAAGCGGCAGAGCCATGATCGGAAGGAGGTATTTCATCGTCTCACCTGTGGTCTTTGTCGTGTTGGGCCGCCCGGTCAGGCGGCTATGTCAGCGGATCGGTCAGCGAATAGGATTGTGCACGGTCACCAGCTTGGTGCCGTCCGGAAAAGTGGCTTCGACCTGCACCTCGTGCACCATCTCGGGCACCCCTTCCATGCATTGCTCTGCGGTGATGACCTGCGCGCCCGCCTCCATCATCTCGGCCACAGACCGGCCGTCGCGCGCGCCTTCGACCACCGCGTCGGTGATCAGCGCGATCGCTTCGGGGTAGTTGAGCTTCACGCCGCGCGCGAGGCGCTTGCGGGCCACCTCGGCGGCCATCGCCACCAGAAGCTTGTCCTTTTCGCGGGGGGTCAGTTGCATGGGTCAGATCATCCAGGGTCTTGGGAGTTCGGCGCCCGACAGGCGCCGCAGTACAGGGCAAAGGTGACGGCGCAGCTCGAACCCGTCAATGGCGAGCATGCGCAACACAGTAAGATCGGGGTCGAGCGCCGAGACACCGGCGGAAAACACCCCTTCGGTTTCGGGCAGCATCTCGCGCAGCGCCTCGACGCGAGCGCCAGCGCCGGGCGCGGCCAGAACGACCGTCGCCAAGGCCTGCGCGCCGCTCGCGATGGCCGGATCGGCAAGCCGCGCGAACGCATCGCCGAAAAGACGCAGCCGGTCGGCCCAGACGAGCTTGCCGCCGCGCCGGATATCGATCCGGTCAGCGTGGCGCAGATCGGTGACACGCTCGCCCATGGCGGCCCGCCCGAAGATCAGCGGCTCGCACAGCAAAAAGCGGGCGTCCTCGGCCATCTCCACCGACAGCCGCCGGTCAAGCGCCGCGCCGTCGAATACGATGGTCTCCTGCGGCAGCCAGTCGAGCCGGGCGCCCGCCTCGATCTGCAGCCGCGTCTGCACCCGCCCGACCTCGCCGGGCAGCGCGCGATAGACGCGCTCCGCCGCTTGCGTGGTCAGCGCCAGATGCGCACCTTCGCGCGCGGTCGCTTCGATGTCGAAGGCATCGCCGCCGGTCACGCCGCCAGAGCTGTTGAGATAGACCGCCTGCAGCGCATCCTGCGCCCGGGGGAACAGAAGTTTCGAGCTGCCGGACATGTGCAGATCGCCGATGACACTGGCCGCGTTGCGCCGCCGTGCGGCAATCCGGGCCTTGCCGCGCGCACGGTTCGCCGAGCCCGCAGTCGGGGCACTTCCGGCGGCGCTCATCTGCGGCTGATCATAGGGAATGGACCTGTCCTCCGGTTGCCTCGCGGACCCTCTTTCAGGGCTTCGGAAACCACAAGCAATCGGCGCCCGAGCGGGCCGCCCCAAGCGCGCGCACGAGACGCAAATGCGCACTTTGAATGCGAGAATCTGACATCCGCACAAAATATAGACGAAACTGAATCACGCCCCATCAGGCCGCGTTCCATGCGCGCAGCGGTCCGGTTTGATGTCGAGAAGCGGCGTGCCGTCGACGCAATCGAGGCCGCGCACCACCAGCACCGTGCCCTCGCGCCGCAGCAGTTTCACCGAGGAGATGCCGATCGGATTGGGCCGCACCGGAGAGCGCAGCGAAAAGGTGCCACGGGTGCCGTCGCTGCCGCGCGGGCTCTGGGTCAGCAGGTCGCGGCGGGCGCGGTCGAGCCAGTAGAGCACCTGCAACCGCTCGGCCCGATCCACCCCGTCGAGCGCAGGCGCCCATTCGGGATCAAGCTCGATGCGGCACTCGGGGCCATCGGGATCGCCCTGCCGCGGGCAATCGGTACGGCTGGCAAAGGGTGTTCTGATGCGCCCGATGAAGCGCAGCTGCGCGTCCTGAGCGGGCGGCAGGTCAATCGCGGTTTCGCCCGGACGGATGTCATCCTCGGTGGCTTTCTTGGTCGCCTGGCTCATCGCGCGTCCTTCCGTGCCGTGTTGCAAGGAAGGTAACGCGCGCGCCGTCAGCCCGCCAGTTCCGTCTTTTGCGCCGCGTCATAGGCGGCCACCACCTCGCGCGCGCGGGCGGTCAGATCGTCGAGGCTGCGCCCCGGTTTATAGAGCCAAGTGCCGATACCGAAGCCGGTGACGCCCGCCGCCAGCCACTCGCCCATATTGCCCGCGCTGACACCGCCCACCGCATAGGTCGCCGTGCCCTCTGGCAACACCGCTTTCATCGCCTTAAGCCCATCCGGGCCGATCAGGGAGGCGGGGAAGAACTTCAGCCCGTCCGCGCCGGTGCGCAGCGCGGTGAACGCCTCGGTCGGGGTCAGCACGCCGGGGTAGCTGAGCATGCCCGCCTTCTTGGTGGCCATGATCACCCGCTGGTTCATGTCCGGCGAGACCACCATACGCGCGCCGATCTGCTGCAGGCGCAGCACGTCTTCGGGGGCAAGCACCGTGCCTGCGCCAATAATCGCCTGCGTGCCAAAGCCCTGCACCATGGCGGCGATGGAGTCGAACGGCTGCGGCGAGTTCAGCGGCACCTCGATCTTGGTGATGCCAGCGCCGATCAGCGCCTCGGTCACGGCGGGCGCTTCCTCGGGCGTGAGGCCGCGCAGGATGGCGATGATCTCGCGGGTCATTCTTGTGTCTCCTCTTTGCGGGCCGCCTTCAGCCCTTCCAGCGTCATGCGATCGGCATCGGCGATGAGCACCGGCACCGCCTGCGCCTCGAGCGCTTTGCGGTAATGCGCCACCAGCTTGCTTGCCCCCAGAAGGGCGACACTCGTGCCCAGCCAGTAGGGTTTGGCCGCCGAAAGCTCCATGCCGATCAGCAGACCCGAGAGCCGCGCGGCAGCCGCATCCGGCGACAGCCCGTGCAGCAGCCCCTCGGCGCGCAGGGTGAAAAGCTCTGCCGCGAACCCGGCGGGGCGGCCCATGGCCTGATCCACCGCCGCGGCAAAGGCCGCATCGTCCCAGCCCTGCCCCAGCCCGTGCCGCAGCACCGAGCGCTGGCTCAGCAGTTCGAAGATCTCGCCGGTCATGAAGCTGCGGAACGAGATGATCTCGCCAGCGCTCACATGCACCCATTTGCTGTGCGTGCCGGGCAGGCAGATCACCCCGTCGAACCGCGGGTTAAGCGCCAGAAAGCCCGCGACCTGCGTTTCCTCGCCCCGCATGACGTCGGCGGGGCTGTTTTGCGACACGCCCGGCAGGATGCGCACGTCAAGCCTGCTGTCCTTGGTGGGCACGGCGATGCCCTGCGCCGCTTTCGGCGGCGCGCAGGGGACCGAGAGATAAGGCGCTTCGATCCAGCCCTGCCGCGCTCCGGCCATGCCGCAGACCAGCACCGTGGTTCGCGCCGTCAGGTCGGGCAGGAGGCTCAGGAGGGTCGGCTCGAACTCTTCGGGGGATAGGCGGCCCATGCCAGCGTCGCTCTCGACGCGCTCCAGCACCGTGCCATCCGCCGCCATGCGCCACAGGCGCAGGTTCGACGTGCCCCAGTCCACCGCGATCCAGTCGGTTGCCGCTGCGTCGGTCATGTGCCCTCCTCGGCCCATTTTGGAATGCCGGTTGGTGTTAGCGCCCACCCCCGCGCGGTGCAAGCGCGGAGACCCGCAGGACCTATGGGGGCGCTGCCCCCGCCGCGCTGCGCGCGCCTCCCCCGGCGTATTTGTGAAAGAGAAGAAGGCCCTAGAGCCAGCCCCAAGCGGTGGCGACCTCCCACAGCAGGCGCAGAGTGAGCAGCGCCAGCGCGGTGTTGATCGCCGCGAAGAAGGCGCGCTCGGGCAGCCAGCGCACCAGCCGGTGGCCGGACCACGCACCAAAAAGCGCCACCGGGGCGAGCAGCGCCACATGGCCGAGGCTGCCCCATGTCACCTGCCCGGCCAGCACATAGGGCGGCAGTTTCATCCAGTTGACGCAGGCGAAAAGGATAGCCGCGGTTCCGGCAAAGCGCATCTTCGAGAGCTTTTGCGGCAGGGTGTAGGCCTGAAACGGCGGGCCGCCGGCGTGGGAGACATAGCTGGTGAACCCCGCCAGCGCGCCCCAGAAGATGCCACGCGGCACATCAGCAGGGCGCGCGCGGCTGTCACGCACCAAGCGCCGCCGCAGCGCGTCACCCAGGTAGTAGACGCCCACCAGCGCGACGAGCAGCTTGCCCGCCTCGGGCGGCACGCGGGAGATGCAGAGGAAGGCGAGCAGGATGCCGAGCGCCGCCGCCGGGATCAGGATGGTGAGGTTGCGGCGGGAAAACTCGCCACGAAAGAGCCAGAGCGCGTAGAGATCGGCGAGGATATACATCGGAAGCAAGAGCCCCGCCGCGGCGGCGGGTGTGGTGAAGAGCGACAGGATCGGCACGCCGAGCATGGCGATCATCGGCAGCCCGCCCTTCGAGGCGCCAACGCAATAGGTGGCGAGCGCTGCTGCGATCCAGAACCCGCTGCCGTCGTCCATATTCTGCGTCCCCGCCGTCCTCTTTGCGCCGCCCTTTCTGGACATATCGGAGGGTGGGGGAAAGCAGAAAGCGCAGGCCCTGCTCCTGCCGCGCCCGGCCCCTGCAGCGCCCGGCCCTGCAGCGCCCCAGCCCATCCAGCGCGGCATCAAAGGTTACGCTCGTGCCTGAGCATGCAAGGCTTGGGCCTTGGCGGGCGGCAGAGCCCCGTCAGGCTGCGCGGGTCTGGTTGCGGCTGAGCAGCGGCACCGTCAGTTCGATATCCTCCTTGAGGGGGCGCAGCGGGGTCAGCCCCGCCTTCTCCAGATCGCCGTGATAGGCCTGTGCCGCTTCGAGAGAGCTGACCCCCTCGCGCACCACGCGGCGCATGGCGCGCATCATCAGCACCGGGTCTTCGCACTGGAAATCGGCGCGGCTGAAACTGGCGACGCGGGCGCCGTGGCGCTCGGCCTGCGCGAGCCGTTCAAGGCAGTCGCGCGTCGTGCCTTCGCCGCAGCCGGTGAGGCCAAAGATGACCCTTGCCGGATCCCAATCCGCCAGTTCTTCCATGGCGCGGGGACCGTGGTAGCCGACCTCGATGAAGAGCGGGCGCTCCTTGCGGGCGATGCCCGAGAGGCTCCGGGTCAGCATATCATTGCGGAAGGCGGCATACTCTGCCTCGACCGTCTCGACAGGGATCGGCGGGTCGGCGACGCGCAGGAAGTGGCGCAGGCCGATGGCGGTGGCGTGCTCGCGAAACTCGGTATAGGCGCGCAGCGTGGCATGGTCGATGTCGATATCATTGTAGAAATTCAGCGCGTAGAGCCCGAGGTTGGCCACCGGGCGCACGTTCTCGAGCCGTGAGGAGCGGAAGGGCAGCGCCGGAAACTGCGCGTAGCGCCCGCCGCGCACCAGCCAGATGTCGGTATTGTCGCTGAGCCGCACCGCCGGGGTGACGTTGGAGCGCGCGTAAATCCCCTCTTCGCTGAATACCTCTGCCGAGGACAGCGAGGTCAGCACGATATCGGCCAGATCGCTTTCGATCACCCGCCGCATGTCGGCGCGGTAGTCCGGCGCGCTGCGCAGCCGCCCATCAGGCAGGCGCCCGGCGGCCGAGCAGCCGCGGATCAGGTCGGCATCCTTGCAGAAGGTGAGAATGAAATCCCGCGGCCCATAGCGACCGCGCGCGATCTTCGCCAGTTTCTCGTCGATCCGTCGCATGGCGCATCCTTGCCCGCTGCCCGTTGCGCGTGGAGGATAGCGGCAAAGAGGTTGAGCAAACGTCAACGACGCCGGATCGGAAGAGCCGCTACACCGGCACCACATCCACCTGATGGGTGGTCACATGGCTGCCTTCGGAGCGCAGCGAGCCGCGCGTCGGCGCCACATCCGAATAGTCGCGCCCATAGGCGACGGTGACGTGATCCGCCCCGGCGAGCATGTCGTTGGTCGGGTCGATCTCGATCCAGCCAGTCTCGGCCCCGCACCACGCCCGCACCCACGCATGCATGGCATCGGCACCTTCGAGGCGGGGCTGGCCTTCGGGCGGCAGCGTGCGCAGGAAGCCCGAGACATAGCCCGCAGGAATGCCCACCGCGCGCAGCGCCGTGATCATCACATGGCTGATGTCCTGACAGACCCCGCGGCGGGCACGGAAGGCCTCGATCGCGGTGGTGGTGACCTCGGTGGCCTCGGGATCGAAGGCGAAATCCGCATGCAGCCGCGCGCTGATCGCCTCGACCGCCGCTTGCGCCGACATCGCCTCGGTGACCGTTTCGCGCGCGAAGGCGGCGATCTCTGGCGCGGCGGGCAGACGCGGCGACGGCCCGAGGAAATGATGCGGGCTCTCCGGGGCAATGCTGCGCAGCGCGGCAAGATCCTGCGCCAGCGCCTGCCAGCTGCCCGACAGATCGAGCCCGGCGATGGGCCGCGCCCGACGCACCCGGCCCGCGAAGGCGAAGGTGATCTCGCTCAGACGCATGTCGTGGGCCATCTCGCAGGTGGGATTGCCGAAGAAATCCATCCCGTCGCGACGCCAGTTCGGCGCGGGCGAGGCGCTGACCCGGCCCGAGATCAGCTGCTGGCCCGGCAGATCGCGCGGCAGCATGCGCAGCAGCGTCCGGCTGGCGCCCGCGGGGCTCGCGTATTCATAGGTGATCTTCAGCGAGATATCGTAGGTCTGAGACATGCCGCGCCTCCGTTGGCTGGGGTGTCAGCTGAGGTATTGCGCCGTCAGCGCGTGCGAGATCGCCGCCAGATCGCTGCGGAAGCCGCGCAGCCGAGCCGGGGTGATCTCTGCCGGTTCCGCCACCGCAAGCGCGGTGCGCAGCATCAGGATGCGCCGCCCTGCCTCTTCCATTTGGTGGCCGCTGGCGGCACGGATGCGCTCTTCCTCGGCCAAAAGCACATCCATTTGGAACAGCATCGAGCGCGGGTTGCCCGCGTCCAGCGCCAGCAGGTCGATCACCGTCTCGCGCGAGGTCTCGACCGAATAGCGGCGGCGGTGGGTCATCACGCTGTCGCCCACTTCGACCGTCAGATCGAGCCCGCCCTGCGGCGCCTTCGCATCGGTGAAAGTGGCAAGGAAGGCCGCCATCTGGTCCGTGCGTTCCAGCGCACGTCCGGCGGTGAGAAAGCGCCAGCCAAGGAAGCGGAACATGTTTTCGTGCACCAGACCCGAGAAGCCCGCGATGCGCCGCAGCAGCAGGCTCATGGCGCGGGCGGCATCGTCGCCGGGGTGGCAGCCTTCGGCGACCTCACGCGCGGTGGCGGCCAGATCGGACAGCGCGTTCCAGCCGTCGGTGGAGAAACGGTCGCGCACCTTAGAGGCGCAGCCGCGCGAGACGTCGAAGAGCTGCAGCAGCCCCGGCGGCACCGGCTCTTCCGACGGGTCGAGCCCGAAGCCCGCGAGGAATTTGGCGAGGCTTTCGACCAGCGGCAGCGCGTCGGGTCCGTAATCTTCGAGCCGCAGGTGATAGGCGCGGATCTGGCGCACACCGATCTCGGCGCGCTCGACGTAGCGGCCCAGCCAGTAGAGGTTGTCCGCCGCACGCGCGGGCAGCTGCGCGGGCTGGCGGCGCAGGAACGGCCCCTTGTCGCGCGGCGCAAGCGTCTCGCTGGTAACCGGGGCGTCGGCGGTGATCCAGACATCGGCGACCGAGCCGCCCGCCTGCATCGCCAGCGCCGTGGGATCGTCGCTGCGCCCGATGCGGGCGTAGCCGCCGGGCATCACCGTCCAGCCCTCGGGCGTGCGGGCGGCAAACACGCGCACCACCATCGGACGCGGCACCAGATGCCCCTCGACCATCGCGGGCGTGGTCGAGAGCGTCACCGCCTCTTGGCCCACCAGCCCCTCGCCCTCGCGCTCCAGCCACTCCGAGACCGAGCCATCAGCGCCGCAGCGGAACTGTCCGCCAAGCGCGGTGCCTGCGTCCATGTCGAAGGGCAGCTTGGTGGATTGGGCCGGGCCGATCATCATGCGGTGCAGGTTGTCGCGCACATATGCGCGCTCGGACGATTGTCCGCACCACCATGTGGCGATGTTGGGCAGCTTCAGCGGTTCGCCGGTCAGCGCCTCACAGATGCGCGGCAGGAAGGCCATGAGCGCACGCGACTCCAGCGCCCCGGACCCAAGGCAATTGACCATGGTGATCGCGCCCGAGCGCAGCGCCGAGACCATGCCGGGCGTGCCGAGCGCCGAGCTTTCGTCCAGTTCCAGCGGGTCGGCGAAGCGCGCATCGAGCCGCCGCCACAGCACCGAGACCGGCTCGTCACCTGCCACGGTTCGCACCTTGAGCTGCCCCTGCTTGACCGCCATGTCCTCACATTCGAGCAGCATGAAACCGAGGTAGCGAGCGATATAGGCGTGCTCGTAATAGGTGTCTGTGTGCTGCCCCGGTGTGAGGATGGCAACCCTGCCGCCCTCATTCGCGCGCAGGTCGATCATCGCGTCGCGGAAGCTGCGGAAGAACCCCGCCAGCCGCTCCACATTCGCTTTGGGGAAGAGGTCGTGAAACACCCGCCCCGTCGCCATGCGGTTCTCCAGCGCAAACCCCGCGCCCGAGGGGGCCTGCGTCCGGTCGCCCAGCACCAGCCACGAGCCGTCGGGCGAGCGGCCGATCTCGAAGGCGAGGAAATGCAAGAAATGCCCCGAGCGCGGCTGGATGCCCACCACCGGGCGCAGCCACTCGGGATTGCGCGCCACAAGGTCCGCCGGAAGGTGCCCGTCCTGCACCAGCTGCCCCGGCCCGTAGAGATCGGCCATCACCTTCTCGAGCAGTTCGGCGCGCTGCACGATGCCTTCCGAGAGTTTCTCCCATTCGCTGGACGAGATCACCACGGGCACATGGCTCAGCGGCCAGCGCCGCTCGGTCGAGCCCTCGCCGATGTGCTGTCGGAAATAGACGCCGGTGTCGTCGAGATACTGATCGCCGCGCGCAAACGCGCGAGCGCGGGTCTCGGCGCTCTGCCCGGCGAGGTGGCGGATCAGCGGCTGCCACGCGGGCCGCAGCGAGCCGTCCCGGCGCAACAACTCATCGGCCACGCCCGGCGGCGGGCTGTAGCCTTTCAGAAGTTTCGCCACCCGTTCCGGCAGCGGCTGTGTCGTCTTTGCCTCCACGGCATCAGATCCCCGGCAGGCGGCGCAGATCGAGGGTCATCGGGAACTCCGGATGGGGCGTCTCGGGCGCGGGCCAATAGCTGCCCGGCGTGTGCCCCAGTTTCTCGAACCGGGCAAGCCTACGCGCGTCGGCCTCGTTGGTATTGACCGGGAAGGTGTCGTAATTGCGCCCCCCCGGATGCGCCACGTGATAGCGGCAGCCGCCCAGCGCCCGCCCGGTCCACGTATCAAAGATGTCGAAGGTCAGCGGCGCGTTCACCGGCAGCGTCGGGTGCAGCGCCTCGGCGGGCTGCCACGCCTTGAAGCGCACGCCGCCCACATTGACGCCCGAGCCCCCCGTGGCGGCCATTGGCACCTGCCGCCCGTTGCAGGCCACGATGTAGCGGCCCGGCTCGGTCGCCGTCAGTTGCACCTGCATGCGCTCGACCGAACTGTCGGTGTAGCGCACGGTGCCGCCGATGGCGCCGCGCTCGCCCAGCACATGCCAAGGCTCCAGCGCTTGCCGCAGTTCGAGGTGCACGCCCTCGTACTCGACCTCGCCCGCGAAGGGGAAGCGGAACTCGCGCTGCGCCTCGTACCATTCGGGACGGAAGGTGAAACCGTGATCGCCGAGGTCGCGCAGCACGTCGAGGAAGTCTTCCCAGACGAAATGCGGCAGCATGAAGCGGTCATGCAGCGTGGTGCCCCAGCGCACCGGTTTGCCCTGAATGGGCGACTTCCAGAACCGCGCCAGCAGCGCCCGGATGAGCACCTGTTGCGCAAGGCTCATCTTGGCGTCGGGCGGCATCTCGAAGCCGCGGAATTCCACCAGACCGAGGCGTCCGGTGGGACCGTCGGGCGAGTAGAGCTTGTCGATGCAGATCTCGGCCCGGTGGGTGTTGCCAGTGACGTCGATCAGCATGTTGCGCAGCAGCCGGTCGGTGAGCCACGGCAGCGGCGGCTCGCCCTGCCCCGGCGCCGGGAAATGCGCGAGCGCGATCTCCAGCTCGTACAGGCTGTCATGCCGCGCCTCGTCGATGCGCGGGGCCTGCGAGGTCGGGCCGATGAAGAGGCCGGAGAAGAGATAGCTCAGCGACGGATGCCGCAGCCAATGCAGGATCATCGAGCGCATCAGGTCCGGGCGGCGCAGGAAGGGCGAGTCGTTCGGTGTCTCGCCGCCGACCACCACGTGATTGCCGCCGCCCGTGCCGGTGTGCTTGCCGTCGATCATGAACTTGTCGGCACCAAGGCGGCACTCGCGGGCCTCCTCGTAAACTGCGCTGGTGATCTCCTTGCAGTCCTCCCAGCTGTGCGCGGGGTGGATGTTCACCTCGATGACGCCCGGATCGGGTGCGACGCGGATCACGTTCATCCGCGCATCATGCGGCGGGGTGTAGCCCTCGATATGGATCGGCAGGCCCAGATCTTCGGCGGTTGCCTCGGCGGCGGCCAAAAGATCGAGATAATCCTCGAGATCCTCGACCGGCGGCATGAAAAGGCAGAGCCGCCCGTCGCGCGGTTCGATGGCGATGGCGGTGCGCACGGCGCCGCCAGCCGGGTCCACGCCCTGCTCCATGATCTTCTGCCGCCGCCCAACGTCGCGCGCCTCGGACACCGGCTGACTGTGCTCGGGCGTCACCTCGGGCAGCATCGAAGCAGCCTCGCGCTCTTCGGCGGCGATGCGCTCCAGTTCTTCCATCAGCCGCGCGCGCCGGTCGGCCTGCGCCGCGTGGAAATCCGGCAGGTCGGTCTGCGGCACGCTGGGGTCGGTGGGATAGACATAAGGATACGCCGAAGGCGGCACGAAGGGCAGCGCGCCCAGCGGCAGGCGGAAGCCCACAGGGCTGTCGCCGGGGATCAGGAAAAGATGGCCGCGCCGGGTCTTCCAATGTTCCGAGCGCCACTTGGGCCCGGTCGCCTTCGACTGCCAGCGCTGCAGCGGCAGGATGAAACCTGCGGGCCGGTCGAGCCCTCGGTTGAAGACGCGGGCGATGCGGGCGCGGGTCTCTGGATCCTTGAGCTTGGAATCCTCAGGCGTGACGTTCATCGGAAGGTCGGCTTCCTTGAGGATCCACTCCACCGGATCCTCATAGGCGGGATGCACGTAATCCCCGCCAAGCCCGAGGTTCTCGGCAAAGCGCGTCATATAGGCGTCGGCCTTCTCGGCATCGGCGCCGGTGGCGCTTTCCTGTGCGACCAGATCGGGGTTCTTCCACACCGGCTTGCCATCGCGCCGCCAGTAGAGCGAGAAGGTCCAGCGCGGCAGCGTCTCGCCCGGATACCATTTGCCCTGCCCGTAGTGCAGAAAGCCGCCCGGCGCAAAACGCTCGCGCAGGCGACGGATCAGCGTGTCGGCAAGCCCGCGCTTCTGCGGGCCGACGGCAGCGGTGTTCCACTCGGCGCTCTCGAAATCGTCGATCGACACGAAGGTGGGCTCGCCGCCCATGGTCAGCCGCATGTCCTGCTTCTGCAACTCCGCATCCACCTCATGCCCCAGCTTGTCGAGCGCCTGCCACGCCTCGTCAGAGAAGGGTTTGGTGATGCGCGGGTGCTCGGCCATGCGATGCACCTGCATGTCGAAGGCGAACTCGGTCTGGGTGTCGGGCGGCGCGGAATAGCCGCCGACGATCGGCGCGGCGTTGCGGTAATGCGGCGTCGCGGCCAGCGGGATGTGGCTTTCGCCGGTGAGCAGCCCCGAGGTCGGATCGAGACCGATCCAGCCCGCGCCGGGAATATAGACCTCGCACCATGCGTGCAGGTCGGTGAAGTCGTGATCGGTGCCCGCAGGCCCATCGAGCGAGACCAGATCGGGCTTTAGCTGGATCAGATAGCCCGACACGAAGCGCGCCGCGAAGCCAAGGTGGCGCAGGATCTGCACCAGCAGCCACGAGGTGTCGCGGCACGACCCTTTGGCCAGTTGCAACGTTTCCTCGGGGGTCTGCACCCCCGGCTCCATGCGAACGATATAGCCGATGTCCTGCTCCAGCCGGGCGTTCAGCCCGACGAGGAAATCCACCGTGCGCGGGGCGCTCTTTTCGATCTTGTCGAGATAGGCCTGCAAGCGCGGACCGGCCTGCTCGGGCGTGCGGTAGATCGACAGGTCTTCGGAGAAATCCTGCGAATACTCGAAGGGAAAGGCTTCGGCGCTCTCGTCAACGAAGAAGTCGAACGGGTTGTAGACCGTCATATCGGCGACCAGATCGACCTCGATCTTGAACTCGGTCACCGGCTCGGGAAAGACGAAACGTGCCAGCCAGTTGCCGTAGGGGTCTTGCTGGTGATTGACGAAATGCGCCGAGGGAGAGACCCGCAGCGAATGCGAGATGACCCGCGTGCGAGAGTGTGGCGCCGGGCGAAGGCGAATGATCTGTGGCCCGAGGCTGACCGGGCGGTCGTATTTGTAATGCGTCAGGTGGTAGATGCTTGCCGTAATCGCCATTCGCAAAGGTCCGCTACGTGAGGGAAACTCCCCACACCTGAGCGGCTTGGCCGGTTATTGTAAAGCCTTGCGTGAGGCCTTGCGCCGGAGCGGACCGGCTGCTGTGACCGCACCGCCCGTTCGGCGGGCGCTGCGGCAGTATCGCTTACGGCGGCATATCCGCGCCGGATCGCCGTCAGTTCACCCTCAGTTCACCGGCATGACAAAGACCTCGCGCACGTCGGCGCGCGGATCCGCATTCATCGCGAAGATGACCGAACCCGCGATGTCCTCGGGCTTGAGCTTATCCGGCTTGCCCTCGTCAAAGAACGGCGTGTCGACCATGCCCGGCGCGATAACCGTCACCCGCGCGCCCCACTCGCGGAACTCCTCGGCGAGATTGCCGCCGTAGCCATGCACGAACCATTTGCTCGCGCCATAGACCGAGCCCTTGATATGCGTGCGCCCCGCCGCCGAGCCGGTCAGCAGCAAGTGCCCCCGGTTCTTCACGAAATAGGCAGAGGCGGCCTTGGCGGTCCACAGCACGCCCAGCACGTTGAGCCGCACCAGCAGTTCCCATTCCTCGGGATCACCCTTGCGCGTGCCTGACTGAGACAGCCCCGTGCCCGCATTGGCGAAGGCCGCGTTCACGTCACCGAAATGTTCGGCAAGCTTGGCCATCGCCTCGGTCTGCTCCTCCAACGAGGAAGCATCGCCGGGCAGCGCCAACGCATATGCGCCGAGTTCTTTTTCGAGATCCGCCAATTTGTCAGCCGAGCGCGCGAAAAGCCCGACGTTCCAGCCATTCTCGACCGCCGCGCGGGCGGTTTCGGCGCCGATGCCCGAGGAGGCACCGGTGATGAAAAGGGTCTTGCGCGTCATGATTAATCCTCCCGTAGCAATTTCGTCTCACACTCAAAGTGCCGGCGGGCTCGCGGTGTTTTCAGACCGGCTGGGGCGCCCGGCGGGCTGACCCGCAAGCTAGGGCGTTTCACCGCCGCGCCCATGAGCGCCGGTCCTGTGGCCGCCCGCCTTTAGGAACCGCTGGCGCAGGATCACGCGGCACCCGGAGGACGGCCGGAGGCTGCCGGGAAACTGCCCGGAGGAACTGCCCGGAAATCTGTCCGGGAATATGTCCGGGGGAACGATTTGCGGGTGCCGGCGTTTTATTGCCGAGCAGCCTTTACTTGTTGACCAGTCAAGGAGACTTACGATGA
Organism: Salipiger sp. PrR002; assembly: GCF_010500775.1. Taxonomy (NCBI): domain Bacteria; kingdom Pseudomonadati; phylum Pseudomonadota; class Alphaproteobacteria; order Rhodobacterales; family Roseobacteraceae; genus Salipiger; species Salipiger sp. PrR002. The sequence continues at coordinate 48,821 of NZ_JAAGOU010000014.1, read as the reverse complement.
CCCGCCTCGCCGTGCTGACCGCCGCCGCAATCTGCAGTGCCGTTGCCGCCTATGCCGCAAACGAGGCGCTGTCCTCAGACGGCCCCACGGTGATCGAGATCGAAGTTGCTCCGAACGAACTGGCCGCCTGCAAGGCGCAGCTGAAACAGGTGGGCTCCATGCCCGCGGTGGCCGACGATGGCACGCCGCTTCTCTTTGGTGGCAATGACGACCTGCCGCAGGTGCGCTGCGTCGCTGACACCTTCTGATCGGACCCGTTTCCGCATAACCCCCTCCCCGCGCTGGCCATGATAGACGCCGCTTGCTAGGCAATAAGCGCCCGGCCCGGTGTGATCCTGTGCAATCGTGTGCGATCGGGCGGCCGCCCAACCAGAGGGGAGCGCCATGCAGACAAGTTTTACCATCCAGACGAGCGGTCCGGGCCTTTATGAATTCACCCGCGACGTCGCCGCGTGGGTGCATGGCACCGGACTGCTGACGCTCTTTATCCGGCACACCTCGGCCTCGCTGCTGATCCAAGAGAATGCCGACCCCGAGGTGCGCAGCGACCTCACCGCCTATTTCCACCGCCTCGTCCCGCCCAGCACCGATCCTTCGATGCAGTACCTGACGCATACCTACGAAGGGCCCGACGACATGCCCGCGCATATCAAGGCCGCGATGATGCCCGTGTCGCTGTCTATCCCCGTCAGCGACGGGCGGCTCGGGCTGGGGACATGGCAGGGCATCTATGTGTTCGAGCACCGCGAGCGGCCGCACCGGCGCGAGGTGATCGCCCATATGGGGCCGTGAAAAACCGCTGTGAAGGCGCCCCGGCAGCGGCGGATTTTCCTTCTGCAGAGCGTTTTCGCGGCATTTTCCCCACGGAAACCGCTTTTTCCACGCCCTTCATCTTGCGGGTGAAATTGACCTCTACCCAATTTCTGGGCGCTCCCCTATAGTGGCTGTGGATAAATGGGGGATAACCTCATACCTACGGCGGAACGAAGTGATGGGGGAAGGCAATGCGCTGCCCGTTTTGTGGAAATATCGACACCCAGGTGAAGGACTCGCGCCCTGCTGAGGATCACGTCTCGATCCGCCGGCGGCGCTTTTGCCCGGCCTGCGGCGGACGGTTCACCACCTACGAGCGAGTGCAGCTGCGCGACCTCGTGGTGATCAAATCCAATGGCCGACGCGAAGATTTCGACCGCGACAAGCTCGAGCGTTCGATCCGCATCGCCCTACAGAAACGCCCGATCGAGCCCGAGCGCGTCGATCAGATGATCTCGGGTGTGGTGCGCCGCCTCGAAAGCCTTGGCGAGACCGACATCCAGTCCAAGCAGATCGGCGAGATCGTGATGGAAACGCTCGCCCGGATCGACACCGTGGCCTATGTGCGCTTCGCCAGCGTCTACAAGAACTTCCAGGCTGCGGACGACTTCGACAAATTCGTCAGCGAACTGCGCCCCGGCGCCGCGTCTGACAAGTGAACAGCGCAAGGGTGAGAGCGCGCAGGTGACCGACGACGCCCGACACATGGCCCATGCCCTGCGCCTCGGGCGGCGGGGAATGGGCAAGTGCTGGCCCAATCCGGCGGTCGGCTGCGTGCTGGTGCGCGAGGGCCGTGTGGTCGGGCGCGGCTGGACCCAGCCCGGCGGTCGGCCCCACGCCGAGGCCATGGCTCTGGGTGATGCCGGGCCTCTCGCCAAAGGCGCCACCGCCTATGTCACGCTCGAACCCTGTTCCCACCATGGCAAGACCCCGCCCTGCGCCTCGGCATTGATCGCCGCCGGCGTGGCGCGGGTCGTCGCGCCGCTGGCCGACAGCGATCCTCGCGTCGCGGGGGCCGGATTTGAGATGCTGCGCCGGGCAGGGATCGAGGTCACCACGGGCGTCATGGCCGCAGAGGCCGCGCATGACCACGCGGGCTTTTTCCTCAAGACCGAACAGGGCCGCCCCTGGGTCACGCTGAAACTGGCAAGCAGTTTTGACGGGCGCATCGCCACCGCCACCGGCGAGAGCCGCTGGATCACCGGCCCCGAGGCACGGCGCGCCGTGCATGGGCTGCGCGCCAGCCATGACGCGGTGATGGTCGGCGCAGGCACCGCGCGCTCTGACGATCCCGACCTCACCGTGCGCGGCTGGGGCGAGGTGCAGCAGCCGGTGCGGGTGATCGCCTCGCGGCTGATCGACGTGCCGCTGATGAGCCGTCTCGCCTCGACCGCGCGCGAGGTGCCGGTGTGGATCGTGCATGGACCCGAGGCCGCGACGGAAACCCGCCGCGCCTGGAACAGCTGCGGCGCGACCCTGCTGCAAAGCCGCGTCGCCGCCGGGCGGCTCGAGCCGAATGCGCTGCTGTCCGCGCTTGGCGCCAAGGGGCTGACACGGGTGTTCTGCGAGGGCGGCGGTCAGCTTGCCGCGTCGCTGCTGGCTGCTGACATGGTCGATGAGCTGGTCGGGTTCACCGCCGGTATGGCGCTTGGCGCCGAAGGGCGTCCGGGCATCGGCGCGATGGGCGTCGACACGCTGGCCGAAGCGCCGCGCTTTCGGCTGGTGGAGACGCGGGTGCTGGGCAACGACGTGATGCACCGCTGGCTGAGGTAGAAGGCCGGGGGCGCTGCCCCCGGACCCCCGGCGTATTTTAGGAACAATGAAAGCGGGCGGGCCGCGTCCGGCGTTTAGAGTCCCTTTGCCCTGTAGCTCTTGGCGACGCGGTCGATGGCGACGATGAAGCCTGCGGTGCGCAAGTCGGTGACATCGTCGCGCCCGTGCCAGATTTCGCGCATCGACTGGTAGGCCGTGCGCATCGTGTCATCGAGGCCCGAGCGCACCAGCTCCAGCTCGTCAGCGCCGCGCAGGTAGCGCGCCTTGAACGCCGGATCGAGGTTCCAGGTGTCCCCAAGCGCGGTGTCGAGCCGTTCAAGCTCATCGACCACAAGCTGGTGCCGCGCCTCTTCCTGACGGCGTTGCATGCGGCCGAAGCGGATGTGGCTGAGGTTCTTGACCCACTCGAAATAGGAGACGGTGACGCCGCCCGCATTGGCGAAGAGATCGGGAATGATCACCACGCCCCGCGTGCGCAGGATGTCATCGGCGCCGGCAGTGATCGGGCCATTCGCCGCCTCGATGATCAGCCGGGCCTTGATGGCATGGGCGTTGGTGAGGTTGATCACCCCTTCCAGCGCGGCGGGGATGAGGATGTCGCACTCCTCGGTCAACACCGCGCCGCCATCGGCGGTATGGGTCGCATCGGGAAATTCCGCGAGCCCGCCGTGGCGCTGCATCCAGTCCTTCACCGCGTCAACGTCGAGCCCTTCGGCATTGTAGAGCGCGCCGTCGCGTTCGATGATGCCGGTGACAATGGCGCCATCCTCTTGCGACAGGAACCGCGCCGCGTGTGAGCCGACGTTGCCGAGGCCCTGCACAATCACCCGCTTGCCCGAAAGCCCGCCCGAGAGCCCCGCCGCCGCCACATCCTCGGGATGGCGGAAGAACTCGCGCAGCGCGTATTGCACGCCGCGCCCGGTAGCCTCGACCCGGCCCGCGATGCCGCCCGCGTTGAGCGGCTTGCCGGTGACGCAGGCGCGCGAGTTGATGTCGGTGGTGTTCATCCGGGCGTATTGATCGGCGATCCACGCCATCTCGCGCTCGCCGGTGCCCATGTCGGGCGCGGGCACGTTCTGGCTCGGGTTGATCAGGTCCCGCTTGCACAGCTCATAGGCAAAGCGGCGGGTGATCAACTCGAGCTCATGCTCCTCGTATTGCGTGGGGTCGATCCGCAGCCCGCCCTTGGAGCCGCCGAAGGGGGCCTCGACCAGCGCGCATTTGTAGGTCATCAGCGCCGCCAGCGCCTCGACCTCGTCCTGATTGACCGCGATGGCGTAGCGGATGCCGCCCTTCACCGGCTCCATATGTTCCGAGTGCACGGAGCGGTAACCGGTGAAGGTCTCGATCTTACCGCGCAGGCGGACGCCGAAGCGGACCGTATAGGTGGCGTTGCAGACGCGGATCTTCTCCTCAAGTCCGGGCGGCAAATCCATCAGCGCCACGGCGCGGTTGAACATCAGGTCCACGCTCTGGCGGAATGTCGGCTCGTTGGATGGCAAGACGTTCATCGGTTCTCCTCCTGACCAATGGCATCAGGCAGGGGCACGCCAGGGGCGTTCCCAGCCGCGTGGCGCAATCGGGGCACTGAAATAGCCAGATACGCCACCTCTTCTTTCTGAACGATTTCGCCTCCTCGCGAAACCGTTCGATAACCCTCGACCAAGCGATTGTTCTCGCTTTGGAACTGGAGATAGCGCGCGCTTTCGCTTTGTCCTCGACTCCAAAGGGTAAGTCCCACTTTTGCCGCAAGACGTGCCGCATTTTAGCCATCATGGAGCGAAATACATTCCAACATTGTGTGGTGAGTACGAAAGGCCCTGTTTTTACAGCGGTCATAACGAGGGTATTGAAGCATGGAAAAGCAGACTGCTTTCCGCCGGGCGCGTGCCGGGCGGTGCAGGAACCCTGTTGCCGCGCTTAAGCGTGGCACGGCGAGGTTCCTCCGTGACGAAAACGGCAGCTTGGCCTATATGGCTCTGGCGATGTCGCTGGTGATGATGGTGTTCGGCGGCATTGGCGTCGACATGATCTACGCCGAGCTGAACCGAACGAAAGTTCAGAACACCCTCGACCGCGCCGTTCTCGCCGCGGCCGATCTCGACCAGACGCTCGACGCCGAGGACGTGGTCGCCGATTACATGGCCAAGATGGGCCTTGCCGACGCGCTGGTATCCTCCGACGTCGACGAAGGCCTGAACTACAAGACGGTGACCGCCGACGGGCATGTGGACATGCCCTCGCAGTTCCTCAAGCTTCTCGGTGTCGCCGAGACGCAGGCCTCTGGCCATGCGCAGGCCAGCGAGCGTTTCAACAAGGTCGAAGTGTCGCTTGTGGTCGACATCTCGGGCTCGATGGAAAACAACAGCAAGATGGACAACCTGAAGGACGCAGCGGGCGATTTCGTCGACACGCTGCTGGCGGACGGCAGCGAGGACCTCGTGTCGATCTCGCTGGTGCCCTACTCCGAGCAGGTGAATGCTGGCCCCGAGATCCTGAGCTATCTGCCGGTGAACTGGAAGCATGGCTATTCGCACTGCCTCGAGTTCCCCGAGGATGCCTTCGAAACCACCGAGATCGAGCGCGACATCTCTTACGACCAGATGCAGCACTTCCAGTGGAACTACTCGGGCCAGAACACGCTGACCGACACGGTCTGCCCGCGCTACGACTACGAGCGGATCACCCCGTTCAGCCAAGACGCCAGCGCGCTCAAGCGGCAGATCAACAAGCTGACCCCGCGCGCGGGCACGTCGATCTTTCTTGGGATGAAATGGGGCGCGGCGCTGCTTGACCCGTCGAGCCAGGACATCACCGATGGGCTGATCAGCGACGGCGAGGTCGATACGGTGTTTTCGGGCCGCCCGGTTGCCTATGACGACAGCGACGTGCTGAAGACCGTGGTTCTGATGACCGATGGCCAGCACGACCGCTCGTTCCGCATCCGCGACGGGTATTACAACTCGGAATCCGAATACGTTCACTGGAACAAGTACAATCTCTGGTACTACCTCTACCGGAACGTGAACTCCTACCAGCGCGGCAACTTCTATTACCAGAAGTATGACGCAGACACCGGCGACCGGCTGCTCGACAACATCTGCACCGCCGCCAAGGAAAAGGGCGTCATCATCTGGTCCATCGGCTTCGAGGTCGAAGACCACGGCGCCGACGTCATGGAAAGCTGCGCCTCCTCGCCCTCGCATTTCTTCCGCGTCGAAGGGGTGGAGATCGCCGAGGCCTTCTCGACCATCGCGCATACGCTCAACCAGGTGAGGCTGACCCAATGATCGGCTCTGTGAAAACCGCCCTGCGGCGCTTCCGCCGCGATGAGTCCGGCTCGATGCTGGTACCCTTCGCTCTCTGGACCCCCTTCTTCCTCGGACTGGCGGTGGCCAGCGTCGAGCTTGGCACGGCGACCATGCGCCAGACCACGCTGGACCGCGCGCTCGATCAGGCCGTGCGTGAGGTGAAGATCGGCACCGGTGAGCAGTATACCTCGGACGAGATCAAAGAGATGATCTGCACCCGCGCGCCGATCCTGCCCGACTGCACCGATACGCTGCAGCTGGAAATGATCGGTCTTGATATGCGCGAGTGGGAAGCTCCGCCGATGAGCGCCGATTGCGTCGACACGACGCTGTCTGTGACCCCGCAGCGCAACTTCGTAAACGGCGGCCAGCATGAGACCATGTTGCTGCGCGCCTGCTACAAGTACCGCCCGATCAGCCCCGCCGGCATGTTGGCCGGTCACATGCACAAGGATGACGAAGGCTACACCGCACTGGTGGCCACCTCGGCATTCGTGCACGAGCCGATGTGAGGAGCGATGTCATGACCATCAAGAATTTGATCTCCAAGCGCCTGCCGCATCTGTCGCGATTTGCCCGCCGCAACGACGGCTATGTGACCCTCGAGGCGATGATCGTGCTGCCGGCACTGGTGCTGATCTTCACCGGCTGCTGGGTGTATTTCGACGTGTTCCGCCAGCAGGGTGTGAACCAAAAGGCCAACTACGTGATCGGCGACATGCTGTCGCGCGAGACGGACGAGGTCGACGCGACCTACATCGACAACAGCTACAACCTGCTCAAGGTGCTGACCCGCACCGGCGACGGCACCTATTCCGAAGAGCAGGTGTCGGAGATCTCGACCGAGGACGCCTATCCGACCGACCTGCGTGTCACCGTGGTGAGCTACAAGTCGGCCAACAGCAAATACTCGGTCGAATGGTCCGAGGCGCGCGGCGACCCCGAGCCGCTGACCGACTCGGACGTGCAGAACTATAGCGACCGACTGCCGGTACTGGCCGATGGCGCGCAGGTGATCATCGTCGAGACATGGGACGACTATTACCCGCTGTTCCGGGTCGGCCTCGATGCCTTCACCATCCGCGCCTACAGCTTCACCCAGCCGCGCTATGCGCCGCAGCTTCTGTTCGCTGGCGACGAGAACGGCAACAACGGTTGGGGCAATGGCGATCAGGACGCTCCGGGCGGATCGCTGTGCAACAACAATGCAGAGAACGCCACCGACTGCGACAACTCGGATGGCTCTTACAACAACGAACCGACGTCGGGCCTCGACTCCTAAGGCCCGCCTACCCCACCCTCACCCATGGGAACGCCCGCCGCATCACGCGGCGGGCGTTTCGCTTTGCGAAGATTGCGGGATCGCCGATGTCCTGCCCGCATTCCCGCCTTCGAACACCGGTAGTCCAGACAGAAAAAGGCCGCGGCAGGTGCCGCGGCCTCAATCTTGAACCTGCCCTAAACCTGCGCCCTCGGGGCTTAGACCTCGGGAGGCAGCTCTCCCTCACGGCGCATGATCATCACCGAGAGGATATCGGCCATGGGCTTGGTGTCGCGCGCCGCGGTGACGCCGCCCACGGCGACCCGCTTGCCGGTGCGCCACCAGAGGCCCGGCAGCCATGCGCGCGGGCCCGCCTCTTTCAGCGTGAGCGCAAAGCCATTCGACGGTTTCATCGCAAAGGCACCGCGGTCGACCTTGGCGACGTTCTCGATCCGCGCGATCACCGCGCCGGAACTGTCGGTCAGCGCCTCTTCGGTCAGCAGCAGCTCACGCGAGGTGACCCGCCACATGATCTGCGCCACCCATAGGGCTGCAACACCCAGCACGATCAGGAACACCAGCCAGATCACCGCCGCCGGAGGCTGCGTCACTGCGAGATAAATCAACAGCAAGCCCAGCCCGGCCAGCGTGCCGACGCCGATCAGCCGCCGCGGCATGGTTGCCGAGGCGCGCGCGAGGATCTTGTCGTCGTGAGTGTCTTCCATGGGGTCTCCCTGCCTGTCTCCCTGCCCCGGATGCTGCGGATCCGGCCAGCCTCAGTCGCGCCGCGGATCGCGCGGGTAGACCCCGAGGATCTCGACGTTTTCCGTGAAATAATCCAGCTCATCCAGCGCCCGCTGCACCGCCGGATCATCGGGATGCCCCTCGATATCCGCGTAGAACTGCGTGGCGGTGAACGAGCCGCCAACCATGTAGCTTTCCAGCTTGGTCATGTTGACGCCATTGGTGGCGAAACCGCCCATCGCCTTGTAAAGCGCGGCGGGAATGTTGCGCACCTGGAACACGAAGGTGGTGATCATCCCGTGATCGCCCCGAGGCACGTGATTCGCTTGCGGCGACATCACCAGAAAGCGGGTGGTGTTGTTGCTCTGGTCCTCGATATGACGCGCCAGAACGTCGAGACCGTAAATCTCGCCCGCCAGTTCCGAGGCGAGCGCGGCGATCTCGGGCTTGCCCATCTCGGCCACCTGCCGCGCCGAGCCGGCGGTGTCGGCACCGGTCAGCCGTTTGATGCCATGCTCGCTGAGGAAGCTGCGGCACTGACCCAGCAGCACCGTGTGGCTCATCGCCTTCTCGACCTTCTCCAGCGGCGTGCCGGGCATGGCCAGAAGGTTGATATGCACCCGCACAAAGGCTTCGTCGATGATGTGCAGACCCGAATGCGGCAGCAGCGAATGGATGTCGGCAACCCGCCCGTAGGTGGAGTTCTCGACCGGCAGCATGGCCAGATCCGCCTCGCCGCTGCGCACCGCCTCAATGGCGTCTTCGAAGGTGCGGCACGGCAGTGCCTCCATGTCCGGACGGGCGTCGCGGCAGGCCTGATGCGAATAGGCGCCAAGCTCTCCCTGGAAGGCAATGCGGTTGGTCATGTCAGTCTCGCGTCGTTTTAGAAACACTTGAGCCTTGTGGGCATTTGGTCGCGGCTACTATACCTTGCCAGAGGCCAAGGGAAGCCGTAGACCACTTTGCGACGGTTATCTTTCGACGCCCGGACCTGGGGAGGACACGCGAGACATGTTTGATACCATGACCTTGACCAAGATAGTGGGCGGCGTCTGCGGCACGTTCCTGATCTTTCTGCTCGGCGGATGGGTCGGCGAAAGCCTCTATCACGTCGGCGGCAGCCATGGCGAGGAAGTCGCCTCCTATGTGATCGAGGTCGAAGAGAGCGGCGGCGGCGGCGCAGAGGAAGAGGTCGACTTCGAGACGCTCATGGCCTCGGCGGACGCAGGCAAAGGCGAGCGGGTCTTCGGCAAATGCCGCGCCTGCCACAAGATCGACGGCAGCAACGCCACCGGCCCGCATCTTGACGGCGTCGTGGGCCGCGACATCGACGCGGTGGACGGCTTCAGCTACTCCGGCGCGCTCGAGCAGGTCGGTGAGGTCTGGACCCCCGAGAACCTGTTCCACTTCCTCGAGAACCCCAAGGGCGTGGCGCCCGGCACCGCGATGTCTTTCGCTGGCCTGAAGGGCGCCGAGGACCGAGTGAACCTGATCGCCTATCTGGACTCGCTGGGCGGCTGAGCCGGACAGCCACGCAGAAACACGCTGAATTTCAAAGGCCACGGCAGCGCGCCGTGGCCTTTTTCGTTTTTCCCGCCTGCCCGGGCCAGAGGGGGCTCTGCCCCCGGCCGCTGCGCGGCCTCCCCCGGGATATTTGGGTCTAGACGAAGCGGCAGGCGCGCGCGGACCCGAGCCCGCCACAGGCACCCTCGCGCCGAAATCGCGGGCGCTCACGTAAACTCCAGCAAGTTCGGCTTGAATGTGGTCACACCAGACCCTTAGCTTACATCAAGCGACACATCTCATGTCGCACAGAACAGGGGAGACCTCATGATCCGGACGACGCGCCCTGCCGCGGCCGCCACACGCAGCCTCGATCCGACCGCCTTCCGCCCCCTTCTTGGCGCGCTGACCGCGCTGGGGATCGCCCTTGCCGCCCAAGCCGGCTGGGCGCAGGAGGCCAGCCCCGAGAAGGTCGAAGCCGCCGCCACCAGCGAGGCATCCGATCAGCAGATCATCACCTCCCACGGCTATTCCTACTTCGGCAATCTCGACTACCCGGCCGATTTCGACCATTTCGACTTTGCCAATGCCGACGCGCCCAAGGGCGGCGAGATCGTGCTTGGGGCCTCGGGCACCTTCGACAGCATGAACCCCTATTCCCGCAAGGGCCGCGCCGGCGCGCTGACCACGCTGCAATATGACAGCCTGATCGAAAGCGCCGAGGATTCCGTCGGCCAGTATTACGGCCTGCTCGCAGAGAGCCTCGAATACCCCGAGGACAAATCGTGGGTGATCTTCCACATCCGGCCCGAGGCGAAATTCTGGGACGGCACGCCGGTCACCGCCGAGGACGTGGTCTATTCCCATAAGCTCTTCATCACGCAGGGCCTGCCGTCTTATGCCGCCGCCGTGGGCGAGATGGTGACAGACGCCGAGGCGCTGGACGAGCGCACGGTGAAATTCACCTTCAACACCGAGCTGACCAAGCGTTCGCGGATCGAGACCGTGGGCGCCACACCGGTGTTCAAGAAGGCATGGTTCGAGGAAGACCCGGAGAAGCGTCGCCTTGACGAGCCGCGTATGGAAGTGGCCGTGGGCTCTGGTCCCTACAAGCTCGACAGCTACGAAGTGAACCGCCGCATCGTCTACAAGCTGCGCGACGATTACTGGGGCAAGGACATCCCCTTCAACAAGGGTCGGCACAACTACGGCACCGTGCGCGTGGAGTATTTCGCCGATCAGACCGCGTCTTTCGAGGCGTTCAAGGCGGGCGAGTATACCTTCCGGGTGGAAAGCGATCCGCGTCTCTGGGCCACCGCCTATGATTTCCCGCGCATCCAGCAGGGCACGGTGAAAAAGGAAGAGATCGCCGACGGCAGCCCGCCCAACCCCACCGGCTTCGTCTTCAACCTCGCCAAGCCGCAGCTCAAGGACAAGAATGTGCGCGAGGCGATCTCGCTGGCGTTCAACTTCGAATGGACCAACGAGAGCCTGCGCTACGGGCTCTACAGCCCACGCTCGTCCTTCGTCGAGGGCACGCCGGTCGAGGCCAAGGGCCTGCCCGAGGGCAAGGAGCTTGAGTTCCTGAAATCGCTCGGCGACGTGGTGCCCGAGGATCTCTACACCACCGACGTGTGGACGATGCACGAAAGCGACCCCGAGGATCTGATCAGCCGCCGCACCCGCCGCGAGGCGACGCGCCTGCTGCAGGAGGCGGGCTGGACCGTGGGTGAAGACGGGCTGGCGCGCAACGAGGCGGGCAAGACGCTGGATCTTGCGATGATCATCCCGTCGAACATCGAAAGCTCGGTGGAGGCGATGCACGAGACCTATGTGCAGAACCTGCGCGCGATCGGCGTCAACGCCAGCTACGAGAAGGTCGATCCTTCGCAATACACGCTGCGTCAGCGCGAGCGCGATTACGACATGATCTATTCGAGCCGCTATGGCGCCTTCCTGTCGACGGGCGGCGGGCTGAGCCAGATGTATGGCTCGCGCGAGGCCGAGTTCTCGCTGTTCAACCCCGCTGGCCTCGCCAGCCCGCTGGTCGATGCGATCATCGCCGCCAGCTTCGAGGCGGACAGTCAGGAAGAAACCGACGTGGCGCTGATGGCGCTCGACCGCGCGCTGCGCTACGAGTTCTTCATCGTGCCAGACGGCTATATCGCGGACTATTGGGTCGCCTATTACGACATGTATGAACACCCCGAGACCATCCCGCCCTACGATCTGGGCTATCTCAGCCTGTGGTGGGTGAACCCCGACAAGGAAAAGGCCCTCAAAGAGGCCGGCGTGCTGAACTGATATGGGCGCCTATATTCTTCGCCGACTACTGCTCATCATCCCCACGCTGCTGGGGATCATGATCATCAACTTCGCGCTGGTGCAATTCGTGCCCGGCGGCCCGATCGAACAGATCATCGCCCAGATCGAAGGTCAGGGCGATGTCTTTGGCGGCTTCTCGGGCGGCAATGGCGGCGCGCCCGACACCGGCATGAACGACATGGGCGCTGGCATGGGCGGCGGCGGCAACGAGAAATACGTTGGCGCCCGCGGCCTGCCGCCGGAATTCATCGAGAGCCTCGAAAAAGAGTTCGGCTTCGACAAGCCGCCGCTGCAGCGCTTCCTCGACATGATGTGGAACTACATGCGGCTCGACTTCGGCGAGAGCTACTTCCGCTCGATCTCGGTGATCGATCTGGTGCTCGAAAAGATGCCCGTCTCGATCTCGCTCGGGCTCTGGTCGACGATCATCGCCTATATCGTCTCGATCCCGCTCGGCATCCGCAAGGCGGTCAAGGACGGCAGCAGCTTTGACACATGGACCTCTGGTGTGATCATCGTGGCCTACGCCATTCCCGGGTTCCTGTTCGCGATCCTGCTGCTCGTGCTTTTCGCGGGCGGCTCGTTCTGGCAGATTTTCCCGCTGCGGGGGCTGACCTCGGACAATTGGGAGATGATGAGCTGGCCGATGAAGATCGCCGATTATTTCTGGCATATCGCGCTGCCGGTCATCGCCTCGACGATCTCGGCCTTTGCCACGCTGACGCTGCTGACCAAGAACTCCTTCCTCGACGAGATTAAGAAGCACTACGTGATGACCGCCCGCGCCAAGGGTCTGACCGAGAGCCGCGTGCTTTATGGCCATATCTTCCGCAACGCCATGCTGATCGTCATCGCGGGCTTCCCGGCGGTGTTCATCGGCGTCTTCTTCTCGGGCTCGCTGATCATCGAGACGATCTTCTCGCTCGACGGGCTCGGACGGCTCGGCTTCGAGGCGGCGGTGGCGCGGGATTACCCGGTGATCTTCGGCACGCTCTTCATCTTCGGCCTCATCGGCCTCGTTGTCGGGATCATCTCGGACATGATGTACGTTCTGGTCGATCCGCGCATCGACTTCGAAAAGCGGGAGGGCTGAGATGAGCTTTGAGCCCGATCCCCGCCTGCCCGACGCGAACGGCATCCGCCCGCAGCCCGAGCCCGCCGCGCCTGTGGCACCGCAGCCGAAACCCGGCCGCTTTGCCCTGTCGCCGCTGAACCAGCGGCGCTGGCGCAACTTCAAGCGCAACCGCCGCGCCTTCTGGTCGCTGTGGATTTTCATCCTGCTGTTCGGTCTGTCGCTGTTCGCCGAGTTCATCGCCAACGACAAGCCGATCCTCGTCAGCTATCGCGGCGATCTGCGTATGCCGATCTTCAACTTCTATCCCGAGACGGCGTTTGGCGGCGACTTCCGCACCGAGGCCGCCTATCGCGATCCCGAAGTGCAGTGCCTCATTCGCACCGGCGGATTGGAGGAATGTTTCGACGACCCCGAGGGGCTGATCGAAACAGTGGACGGCGGCGGCACCCCCGAGGGCGATTTCGTCAAGGGCTGGAGCATCTGGCCGCCGATCCCCTACACGTTCAACACCCCTGTCGACCGACCCGGCGCGGCCCCCCTGCCCCCGAACGGGCAGAACCTGCTGGGCACCGACGATACCAAACGCGACGTGCTGGCGCGGGTGATCTATGGCTTCCGCCTGTCGATCCTGTTCACGCTGGTGGTCACCGTGGTCTCGTCGATCGTCGGCGTCATCGCGGGCGCGCTGCAGGGCTTCTTTGGCGGCTGGCTCGACCTCATCTTCCAGCGGCTGATCGAGATATGGTCGGCGACACCATCGCTTTACGTGATCATCATCCTCTTCGCCATTCTGGGCCGAAGTTTTTGGCTGCTGGTGTTCCTCACGGTGCTCTTCGGCTGGACCGCGCTGGTGGGCGTGGTGCGCGCCGAGTTCCTGCGCGCGCGCAACCTCGAATATGTGCGGGCCGCCAAGGCGCTGGGGGTCAGCAATTGGACCATCATGTTCCGCCACATGCTGCCCAACGCCATGGTGGCGACGCTGACCATGCTGCCCTTTATCGTCACCGGCACGATCAGCACACTCGCCGGGCTCGACTTCCTCGGCTTCGGTCTGCCCTCCTCGGCACCGTCGCTGGGCGAGCTGACGCTGCAGGCCAAGCAGAACCTGCAGGCACCGTGGCTGGCCTTCACCGCCTTCACCGTCTTCGCCCTGATGCTGTCGCTGCTGGTCTTCATCTTCGAAGGCGTGCGCGACGCGTTTGACCCCAGAAAGACCTTCTCATGAGCGACAATATCCTCGAGGTCCGCGACCTGAAGGTCAGCTTCACCCAAGACGGCAAGCGCAGCCTTGCGGTGAAGGGCGTCAGCTTCGACATCCCGCGCGGCGAGACCGTGGCGCTGGTGGGCGAGTCGGGCTCCGGCAAATCGGTCACCGCGCTCTCGACCGTCTCGCTGCTGGGCGATGCGGCACATGTCGAAGGCTCGGTGCGCTACAATGATCAGGAGATGATCGGCGCCGATCTCAAACGCCTGCGCAAGGTGCGCGGCAATGACATCAGCTTCATCTTCCAAGAGCCGATGACCTCGCTCAACCCGCTGCATACACTGGAAAAGCAGCTGGGGGAGAGCCTTGCGCTGCACCAGGGGCTGACCGGCGACAAGGCGCGCGAGCGGATCCTCGATCTGCTCAACAAGGTGGGCATCCGCGATCCCGAAAGCCGCCTTTCCGCCTATCCGCACCAGCTTTCGGGCGGGCAGCGGCAGCGGGTGATGATCGCCATGGCGCTGGCCAACGGCCCGGACCTGCTGATCGCCGACGAGCCTACCACGGCGCTTGATGTGACCATTCAGGCGCAAATCCTCGAGCTCTTGGCGGACCTCAAGCAGGCCGAGCAGATGAGCCTGCTTTTTATCACCCACGACCTCAACATCGTGCGCAAATTCGCCGACCGGGTCTGCGTGATGAAGGACGGCGAGATCGTCGAGCACGGCCCCACCGCCGAGCTTTTCGCCAACCCGCAGCATCCTTATACGCTCAAGCTCATCTCGGCCGAGAGCACTGGCATCCCCCGCCCCGTCGAGGCGGGCGCGAAAGAGGTGGCGCGGGCCGACAACCTGAAAATCTGGTTTCCCATCCAGAAGGGCTTTCTGAAAAAGACCGTCGGCTATGTGAAGGCGGTCAACGACGCGTCGTTCTCGGTGCGCGCGGGCGAGACCGTGGGCATCGTCGGGGAATCCGGTTCGGGCAAGACGACGCTGGCGCTGGCGATCATGCGGCTCATCCAGTCGCAGGGCGGCATCACCTTCGACGGGCGCGATGTGCGCGATCTGTCGACCCGGCAGTTGCGCAAGCTGCGCTCTGAGATGCAGATCGTCTTTCAGGACCCCTTCGGCTCGCTCAGCCCGCGCATGACGTGCGAGCAGATCATCGCCGAAGGGCTTGGCGTGCACGGCTCTCCCGATGGGCGGCCCGCGAAAGAGGTGGTGGCAGCGATCATGGCCGAGGTCGGGCTCGACCCGGCCACCATGCACCGTTACCCGCATGAGTTTTCCGGCGGCCAGCGCCAGCGCATCGCCATCGCCCGCGCCATGGTGCTGCGGCCCAAGCTGGTGGTGCTGGACGAGCCGACCTCGGCGCTCGACATGACGGTGCAGGTGCAGATCGTCGAACTGCTGCGCGAGCTGCAGCGCAAATACGATCTGGCCTATCTCTTCATCAGCCACGACCTGAAGGTGGTGCGCGCGATGAGCCACAAGGTGATCGTGATGAAGCAGGGGGACGTGGTGGAAATGGGCGACGCGGAGGAGATTTTCACCGCGCCCAAGACCGAGTACACGCAAAAACTGTTCAACGCGGCCTTCGAACTGGCGGGATAGCGCGGGCAAAAGGTTGCCCGGGGCGACCAGCCCCGGGCCGCGCCCGACCCTCCCCCCGGGAGGGCGCATTTGCAATGTGGCGCATCACTCGGCCCTCTTGCGGGCCGACGCGATAAAGCGCTTCGCTTAGCCGCTGGACTGCGCCCACCCGAGGGTCAGGCGCGGCCCTCTGCGCGACCTCAGATCGCCGAACTGTGGCCCGCCTTCGACAGCTCGTAAGCGTCGAAGCTGCGCGCAACCATACGGGTCAGCGCGCGCGCGCCCATGGGGACGAAGAGCCCGTCCTCGGTGATCTCCAGCAGGCCGTCGAACCGTGCGTTGGCGGCGCGATACATCTCGGCCAGCGTGGCCTCTTCCGCGCCATAGTCGCGCACCAGCTCCTCGGTCCGAATGCGGAAGTCGCACATCAGCATCTCGATCATCCGCGAGCGCAGCTTGTCCTCACCGCGGAACGTGTGGCCGCGCGTGGTCGAGAAGCGCCCCTCGCGGATCGCCGACACATGCGCCGAGGTGGCGGGCGCATTCTGCGCAAAGCCCTGCGGGAAGCGCGAGATCGACGAGGCACCGACGCCGATCAGCACATCCGACGTATCGTCGGTGTAGCCTTGGAAGTTGCGCCGCAGTTTGCCGGTCTTGCGTGCGATGGCCAGCCCGTCGTCGGGCACTGCGAAATGGTCGATGCCGATCTCGTCGTAGCCATCCCATGCGAAAAGCTGCCGCGCGGTTTCGAAAAGGTCCAGCCGCTCATCCGGGGTCGGCAGCGCGTCCGAGGGGATCATCTGCTGGCGCTTGGCCATCCACGGCACATGCGCATAGCCATAGAGCGCCACGCGATCCGGTCCGAGCGACAGCAGCTTTTGCACCGACTCGGTGATCTTGGTCTTCGACTGATGCGGCAGCCCGTAGAGGATATCTGCGTTGAGGCTGGCGACGCCGCGCTCGCGGATCATCTCGATGGCGCGGCGGGTGACGTCATAGCCCTGCTCGCGGCCAATGGTCTGCTGGATCTCGGGATCGAAATCCTGCACCCCGATCGAAGCGCGGTTCATGCCGCCTGCGGCCAGCACGTCGAGCCGTTCGCCGTCGATCTCATTGGGGTCGATCTCGACCGAGAACTCGGCGTGTTCGGCAAACTCCGCGACCTCGCCGATCTTGTCGATCAGCGCGCGCATGAGGTCCGGCGTCAGCAGCGTCGGCGTGCCCCCACCCCAATGCAGACGTGAAAGTTTCACGCCGCGCGGCAACTGCCGTTTCAGCAGCTCAAGCTCGGCTTTCAGCGTCTCGACGTAGCTTTCTACCGGCCCCAGCGTGGCGGTGCCCTGCGTGCGGCAGGCGCAAAACCAGCAGAGCCTGCGACAGAAAGGCACGTGCAGGTAGAGTGAGATCGTGCCATTTTCCGGCACGCTTCCGATCCATTCGGCAAATCGATCCGGCGTTACATCCCCCGAGAAATGAGGGGCCGTCGGATAGCTGGTGTAACGGGGCACCTTGGCGTCGAAGAGGCCGAGTCGGGAGAGTTGTGTTCGCGTAATCATACGCGTAGGCTTACAAATATTCCCCTCCGCGAGACTTTGACGCAGATCAATAATTTGGAACCGGTATGCTGAACGAGAAAAGCCTCGCAGTCTCTCCTGATTGTAACGACTGTCCGATTCGCCATCGCGCCGTCTGTGCGCGCTGCGAGACGGACGAGCTCGAGCGGCTGGAAGAGATCAAGTATTACCGCAAGTTCGAAGCCGGGCAGACGGTGATCTGGTCCGGCGACCGGATGGAATTCGTCGGATCCGTGGTTTCGGGAATCGCCACGCTGACCCAAACGATGGAAGACGGGCGCACGCAAATGGTCGGCCTTTTATTGCCGTCCGATTTCGTTGGACGCCCGGGGCGGTCCTCGGCTGCCTATGATGTGGTCGCCACCACCGATCTGGTCATGTGCTGCTTCCGCAAAACCCCCTTCGAAGAGATGATGACCCGCACGCCGCATATCGCGCAGCGCCTGCTGGAAATGACGCTGGACGAGCTTGATGCCGCGCGCGAATGGATGCTGGTGCTTGGCCGCAAGACCGCGCGCGAAAAGATCGCCTCGCTGCTGTCGATCATCGCCCGCCGCGATGCCTCGATCAACATGCGCGACGTCGGCGATCAACTTGCCTTTGACCTGCCGCTCACCCGTGAGGCGATGGCCGATTACCTCGGCCTGACGCTGGAGACGGTGAGCCGCCAGATCTCGGCCCTGAAAAAAGAGGGCGTGATCGAGCTTCAGGGCAAGCGCCATGTGACCATTCCGGACATGGGCCGCCTGCTCGAAGAAGCCGGGGACGATGCGGACGGCGGCGTCTTCGCCTGATCAGCTGCCCTCGAACACCGGCTCGAAGCCACCCCACATCATCCGCTTGCCGTCAAATGGCATGGACATCATCTCCTGCCAGCGCTCGTCGCTTTCGAACGAGCCAAAGCAGCGGTCGGCGGTCTCCTTGTCGGGCCAGAGGATCCAGCTGAAGACAACCGCCTCGCCCTCTTTGCGCTTCACCGCCATGGGAAAAGAGGTGTGCTCGCCGTCGGGCACATCGCCCTCCCAGCATTCGCGCATTTCGGTGGCACCATATTCCTTGAACATGGTCCACGCCTTGCGGGCGCTCTCAATATAGGCCGCCTTGTTTTCCTGCGGAACCGGGGTGAGAAAGCCGGAAACATACGTCATGGGACATCTCTCTGTTGCGTGTGACCAGAGTAGGCGCATAATTAAGTTGATATCAACGTGAATGGAAAGATGAGCCAGAAACTGCCGATGACAAGCACGCTTGAAGTGCGCGACCGTTGCCTCTGCTTTCGCGCTCAGCGCGCGGCGCGGGCGCTGGGGCGGCGCTTCGATGCGGCGCTGAAGCCGGTGGGGCTGACCAACGGGCAGTTCTCGATTCTGATGTCGCTGAACCGCCCCGAGCCGCCGCGCATCTCCGATCTCGCGCCCTTCCTTGCCATGGACCGCACCACGCTGAGCGCCGCGCTCAAGGTGCTGGAACGGCGCGGGCTGGTGGTGTTCGAGCTTGAGCCGGGCGACAAGCGCAACAAGCTGCTGCGGCTGAGCGATGCGGGTCATGCGCTGCTGATGCGCGCGCTGCCGCTCTGGAGGCAGGAGCATGACGCCGTCGATGCCGCGCTTGGCGAGATCGACCTAGACGGGCTGAAGGCGGCGCTGCTGAAGCTCGGCGAGGTCTGAGGCCAAAGGCCCATCACGACCAAGTTTGGACAAAAAAAGAGCGGGCCCTCCCAGACCCGCTCTCCGGCGGCAGAGCCGCCTTCCGATCCCCCCACGCAGAAGCCTCTTCTCCTTGGCCTCAATGCGCGAGGAAGACCGGTACTTCAGCCAGTTCCAGCATGTTCCGCGTGGCGCCCCCAAGGATCGCCTCGCGGAAGCGGGAATGGCCATATGCCCCCATCACCACCATATCGGCATCCACATCCTTCACGTGGCGGTTCAGGATGTCCGAGATGCGCGGCATCGTCTTGGTCAGCACGTCGATCTCGGCGTTGACGCCGTGGCGCGACAGATATTGCGACAGCATGCCGCCCGGGTCCGACCGGTTCGGGCCGTGCTGCGGCGGGTCGATGACCACCACATGGACCGTATCGGCGGATTTGAGGATCGGCATCGCCGCCCGCACCGAGCGCAGCGCCTCGGCGCTTTCGTTCCAGCCCAGCACCACGCGCTTGGGCTTGCTCGAAGGGTTGATCGCCTGCGGCACCACCAGCACCGGGGCCTGACCTTCGAAAAGACCGCCCTCGACGATCGGCTCCAGCTCGACGCCGCGCTCTTTGCCATAGGGCTTGGGCAGCACGACCATGTCGGCAAAGCGCGCCCGTCCGGCCACGTGACGTCCAATGTCGGCCAGTTGCGCCACGCCTTCCTCGATCGACCAGCGGCCCTCAATCTGGCCCAGCCGCACGCGCGCGGCCTTGGCAAGTTCCGCCGCATCCTTGGATGCCCGGTCGAGCGTCTCCTGAAGGATGATCGCGTCGGCCCCGGCGTAGTAATAGCCGGTCTGGGTGCGATCCACGCCGAAGGCCAGAACCTCGAGATGGGCATCCCAGCACGCCGCAACGGCGGCTGCATGGTCGATGGTCGAATTCAGCAAAGCTTCGTCCGTTACAACCGTAAGTATTGTTTTGTAGCCCATGTTCGTCTCCTTGGTATTGTCCGGAGAACCGGATGGCGGCACTCTACCCCCGAGAGGCAATTCTCAGAATGACTTAAGGCAAGACTTCGCAGCCAAAGCCTTGATGCAGATCAAGGTTGGGCGGGGCCATTCACTTCACAACCCCGTCAGTCAAACCGCTCGCGCGGTCAACGAATCGTGCGAGTCAGACGAAGGGACGAACGATGCTGAATTATATCAAGCTCATCGTGCTGGGGGTCGTCGCAGTCTTTGCGCTGGTGGCCGCCAACTACGCACGAGATGTGGCTTACATGGTCAATGCGCTGACCATTTTCCTCATCGCGGCCGGTCTTTTCCTTTGGACCCTCCGCAATACCGACGAGCCAGTCCCCGCCAAGGTGCGGGAACTGAGTTATATGGATGATGTGGTGCGCGCTGGCGTGATTGCAACCGCCTTCTGGGGCGTGGTTGGCTTTGCGGCAGGTGTTTTCATCGCCGCGCAGCTGGCGTTCCCCGCGCTCAACTTCGAATGGGCGCAGGGCCACATGAATTTCGGGCGGCTGCGGCCGCTGCACACCTCGGCGGTGATTTTCGCCTTTGGCGGCAACGCGCTGATCTGCACATCGTTCTATGTCGTCCAGCGCACCTCGGCGGCGCGCCTCTGGGGCGGCAACCTCGCGTGGTGGGTGTTCTGGGGCTACCAGCTGTTCATCGTTCTGGCGGCCACCGGCTACATCCTCGGCGCCACCCAGTCGAAGGAATACGCCGAGCCTGAATGGTACGTCGACTGGCTGCTGACCGTCGTTTGGGTCGCCTACCTGCTGGTTTTCGTCGGCACGATCATCAAGCGCAAAGAGCCTCACATTTACGTGGCGAACTGGTTCTACCTGAGCTTCATCATCACCGTCGCCATGCTGCACATCGTCAACAACCTGAGCATCCCCGTGTCGATCTGGGGCTCCAAGTCGGTGCAGGTGTTCTCGGGCGTGCAGGACGCGATGACGCAATGGTGGTACGGCCACAACGCCGTGGGCTTCTTCCTGACCGCAGGCTTCCTTGGCATGATGTATTACTTCGTGCCCAAACAGGCCGAGCGCCCGGTGTTCAGCTACAAGCTGTCGATCGTGCACTTCTGGGCACTGATCTTCATCTACATCTGGGCCGGTCCGCACCACCTGCATTACACCGCCCTGCCCGACTGGGCCTCGACCCTCGGCATGGTGTTCTCGATCATCCTGTGGATGCCCAGCTGGGGCGGCATGATCAACGGCCTGATGACCCTCTCGGGAGCATGGGACAAGCTGCGCACCGACCCGATCATGCGCATGCTGGTGATCTCCATCGGCTTCTACGGCATGTCGACCTTCGAAGGCCCGATGATGTCGATCCGCGCGGTGAACTCGCTGTCGCATTACACCGACTGGACCATCGGCCACGTGCACTCCGGCGCGCTTGGCTGGAACGGCATGATCACCTTCGGCGCGCTCTACTTCCTGACGCCGAAACTGTGGAACCGTGAGCGCCTCTACAGCCTCAGCCTCGTCAGCTGGCACTTCTGGCTCGCCACCATCGGCATCGTGCTCTACGCCGCCTCGATGTGGGTCACGGGCATCATGGAAGGCCTGATGTGGCGCGAGGTCGATGCCAACGGCTTCCTCGTCAACAGCTTCGCCGACACCGTGTCTGCCAAGTTCCCGATGTATGTGGTGCGTGCCCTTGGCGGCCTGCTCTACATCTCCGGCGCGATTATCATGTGCTACAACCTGTGGATGACCGTTAAGCGGGCTCCGGCCATCGAGGCCGAGGCTGCCACGGCGCATGCCACTCCGGCCGAATAAGGAGGGCCGAAGATGAGCATTCTCGACAAACACGGGATCCTTGAGAAGAACGTAACCCTGCTGGCCATCTTCGCCTTTCTGGTGGTGACCATCGGCGGGCTGGTGCAGATCGTGCCGCTGTTCTACCTGGAAAACACCATCGAAGACGTAGAGGGCATGCGCCCTTACACCCCGCTGGAGCTGGCCGGGCGCGACATCTACATCCGCGAGGGCTGCTATGTCTGCCACAGCCAGATGATCCGCCCGATGCGCGACGAAGTGGAACGCTACGGCCACTACAGCCTCGCGGCGGAATCGCAATACGACCACCCGTTCCAATGGGGCTCGAAGCGGACGGGGCCCGACCTCGCCCGCGTCGGCGGCCGCTATTCGGATGAGTGGCACGTGGATCACCTGACCAACCCGCAGTCGGTGGTGCCCGAGTCCGTCATGCCCAAATATGGCTTCCTCTCGCACCGTCTGGTCGAGGGCGAGCACATGGGCGAGCTGATGGAAACGCACCGCATGGTCGGCGTGCCCTACACCGAAGAGATGATCGCCAGTGCCTCCGCCGACTTCCGCGTCCAGCACGATCCCTTCGGCGATATCGACGGGCTGATGGAGCGCTACGGCGAGACGGTGAACATCCGCAACTTCGACGGCGAGCCGGGCATCTCCGAAATGGATGCGCTGGTGGCCTACCTGCAGATGCTCGGCACGCTGGTCGATTTCTCGACCTTCACGCCCGACGCAAGCCGGTAAGGGGGACGCAATGGACACCTATTCCGCCCTGCGCCACTTCGCCGACAGCTGGGGCCTTCTGGCGATGTTCGTCTTCTTCGTGGGCATGCTGATCTGGCTTTTCCGGCCCGGCAGCAAGCACTCGCACGACAACGCCGCCAGCATCCCGCTGCGCAATGACGACGCTCCGGCCGCCGCGCGCGCGCCCGAAGCACCCGCCCAGAATTGAGGAGGCGAGGATCATGAGCGACAACAAAGACACTAAGAGAGACGATCTCGACTACGAAACGACCGGCCATTCCTGGGACGGCATCGAAGAGTACAACAAGCCCCTGCCGAAATGGTGGCTGATGGTCTTCTACGCCTGCATCGTCTGGGGCGTCGGCTACACCATCGCCTACCCCGCATGGCCGGGCGTACGCTCGGCCACGGCAGGCCTGCTGGGCTATTCGACGCGCGGCGCCGTTGCCGAAGAGATCGCCGAGCAGGAAGCCAAGCTCGCACCGATCAACGAGGAACTTGCATCGGTCGAACTGACGGCAATCGCCGAGAGCCCCGAGCTGAACAGCTACGCGCAGAACGCCGGGGCCGCTGTATTCCGCACATGGTGCGCGCAGTGCCACGGCTCGGGCGCGGCGGGCGCGGTGGGCTATCCCAACCTGCTGGACGACGACTGGCTCTGGGGCGGCTCGATCGAGGACATCCACTTCACGGTGACCCACGGTATCCGCAACGAGGATGATCCCGACGCACGCTATTCGGAAATGCCCGCCTTTGGGCGCGATGGGCTGCTCGACCGCGAACAGGTCTCGGCTGTGGCGAACTACGTGATGACCCTGTCGGGCGAAGAGCCGCAGAACGCCGAGGCGGTATCTGAAGGCGAGACGCTGTTCATGGACAACTGTTCGGCCTGTCACGCAGAGGATGGCACCGGCGACCGCTTCCAGGGCGCGCCGAACCTGACCGACGCGATCTGGCTCTATGGCGGCGATTACGAGACCATCTACGAGACGGTCTACAACGCCCGCTTCGGCGTCATGCCGAACTGGAACGCCCGTCTGTCCGAGGCCGAAATCCGCGCCGTGGCCAGCTACGTGCACGGGCTTGGCGGCGGCGAAGCCTCCGAGCAATAACCTTTAACGCGAAAACCTCCGGGCCCGATGGCCCGGAGGCAGAACGCCGCACCCCGTCCTGTTCGCGCGTTTCCGGGGGGCGGCGTTCTTTTTGTGCGGTTTTTGGTGGGCAGGCCTCGCCCAAGCGAATTAACCCTCGCAATGTGTGACAACACCCATTCCGCTCTTGGCAGGCCGAAATTTTGCACCGATCATCCGCAGCAGACCATATCTTTGTTTTTTGACCCGCCGAGGTGCAATTTTCGCCTCGGGCAACACATCATGCGCCATACGCGACAGTTCCGAAGAGGGCGGCATATTTTCCATTCGCGCCGCTGTCATGAAAGTTTTTGAGTAGATTCCTAGCATTTTCATTCTCCTGATCACCGTGCTCTTGCCCCTCTCATATTGACCAAAGGGCAATTTCAGGCCAGTCAGGAACAATTCAGACATGTAAGATTGATTGACATATGGATTGGACCTCCCTGCCCCCTCTGCCCGCGCTGCGGGCTTTTGCCGCCTACGCAGAGACCGGCTCTGTTCAGCGTGCCGGCGCCGCGCTCAACGTCAGCCATGCCGCGATCAGCCAGCAGATCCGCAATCTTGAGTCCCATCTCGGGCTCGGGCTGCTCGACCGTTCCCGGCGCTCGATGGCGCTCACCGAAGAAGGCGCGCGTCTGGCGCAGGCGCTGAGCGATGGTTTTGGCCGGATCGCGCAGGAGCTTTCGGCCCTCACCGGTGCCGAGGCCGAGCGCCCGCTGATGATCACCACAACCCCCAGCTTCGCCTCGTCATGGCTGATGCCGCGGCTCGCGCGGTTTCGCGAGGCGCATCCCGAGATCAGCCTGATGATCGACCCATCGGCAAAGGTCGCGCCGCTGGAGCCGGGCGGCGTCGATCTGGCGCTGCGCTATGGCTCGGGTCAATGGCCGGGCCTCGAGGCGGAGCTTCTGGTGGAATCCCCCATCGCGCTGGTCGGCTCACCGCGGCTGGTGGGCGAGCGCGAGATCAGCGATCCCTCGGACCTCACCGAATTTCACTGGCTGCAGGAGCTTGGAACCAATGAGGCGAGCGAATGGTTCTCGCAGTTCGGCATCGACCGCGACGCCCGCCGCGGCATCAGTTCCCTACCCGGCAACCTGATGCTCGAGGCGGCGCGGCAGGGCCATGGCATCGCCATCACCGCCCGCGTCTTTGCCGATGACGACATCGCCGCCGGACGTCTGCGGCTTTTGTTCGAGGACACCCGCAAAAAGGGCTACTATCTGGTGATCCGCCCCGGCGTCATGCGGCCTCCGCTGCGCCTCTTCGCCACTTGGCTGCGACGAGAAGCCGCGAAAGCTAAGTGAAAGATATGTATATTGATGCATGTCAAAGTTCGAAAGCGGCCACGGCGTCAGAACGGGCGACAAAGGCAGATTCGAACCGGAGTATGCACGGTGTCCGATACCCAACCAGGCGCGCCCTCTCTTTACGCGGCGCGCGAGCCGATCTTCCCCCGCCGCGTGCGCGGCCACTTCCGCAACCTCAAGTGGGTGCTGATGATCGTGCTTCTGGGGATCTACTACGTCACCCCGTGGATCCGCTGGGACCGGGGCCCCGAACTGCCCGATCAGGCGGTGCTGGTCGATATGGCCGGCCGCCGGTTCTTTTTCTTCTTCATCGAGATCTGGCCGCATGAATTCTATTTCGTCGCCGGCCTGCTGATCATGGCGGGCCTCGGCCTGTTCCTCTTCACCTCGGCGCTTGGCCGGGTCTGGTGCGGCTACGCCTGCCCGCAGACTGTCTGGACCGATCTCTTCATCCTCGTCGAACGCTGGATCGAGGGCGACCGCAACGCCCGCCTGCGCCTGCACCGCCAAAAGAAGTGGGACGCCCGCAAGGTCCGCCTGCGCGTGACAAAGTGGGTGGCGTGGTTCCTCATCGCGCTCGCCACGGGGGGTGCGTGGGTGTTCTATTTCACCGACGCGCCGACGCTTCTGGTCGATCTGGTGACCGGCAACGCCCACCCGGTGGCCTACACCACCATGCTGCTGCTCACCGCAACAACCTTCGCCTTCGGCGGCTTCGCGCGCGAGCAGATCTGCATCTACGCCTGCCCCTGGCCGCGCATTCAGGCGGCGATGATGGATGAGGACACGCTCACCGTCGGCTATCGGGACTGGCGCGGCGAGCCGCGCGGCAAGCACCGCAAGGCCGAGGGGGCCGAGAACCTCGGCGACTGCATCGACTGCAACGCCTGCGTCAACGTCTGCCCCATGGGGATCGACATCCGCGACGGTCAGCAACTGGCCTGCATCACCTGCGCGCTTTGCATCGACGCCTGCGACGACGTGATGGCAAAGATCGGCAAGCCGCGCGGTCTGATCGACTACCTCGCCCTGTCGGACGAAACCCGCGAGCGCGAGGGGCACCCGCCGCGCGCCGTGTGGAAGCACATCTTCCGCCCGCGCGTGATCCTCTATACCGCGCTGTGGTCGCTGGTGGGCCTCGGCCTGCTGGTGGCGCTGGTGATGCGCCCCGAGATCGAGCTCACCGTCGCGCCGGTGCGCAACCCCACCTTCGTGGTGCTCTCCGACGGGTCGATCCGCAACACCTACGATGTGCGCCTGCTCAACAAGCATGGCGAGGACCGGCCTTTCCAGCTCACGCTTTCGGATGAT
This sequence comes from Salipiger sp. PrR002, assembly GCF_010500775.1. Lineage (NCBI taxonomy): Bacteria > Pseudomonadati > Pseudomonadota > Alphaproteobacteria > Rhodobacterales > Roseobacteraceae > Salipiger > Salipiger sp. PrR002. The sequence goes on along the minus strand of NZ_JAAGOU010000014.1, from coordinate 22,712 downwards.
GCCAACCTGCAGATCACGCTCGAGGGCGAGGACGACGACACCGTTGACGTGCCCGCCAACGAGACGCACCTTCAACGGGTCTATGTGACCGCCCCCGCAGACACCTCCGAGGCTCAGGCCGAGCGCACCCCGTTCCATATCTGGGTCGAGGACCTCACCACCGGCGACCGCGCTGGCAAAGAAACCATCTTCAACGGACGGGACAACTGATGACCGAAGCTCAGGATAGTGGACGCAAGCTCACCGGCTGGCACGTGCTGGCCATCTTCGGCGGCGCGTTCGGAGTGATCATCGCGGTGAACATCGCGCTGGCGTGGAACGCCATCGCCACCTTCCCCGGCCTTGAGGTAAAGAACTCCTATGTCGCGAGCCAGACCTTCGACGTGCGCCGCGCCGAGCAGGAGGCGCTGGGATGGACCGCGCAGGCCGAAGTGCGCGAAGAGGCGGTGGTGCTGCGCTTCACCGACGTCGACGGCCAGCCGGTGAAGCCCGCAGATCTGTCGGTCAAGCTGGGCCGCTCGACCCATGTGAAGGACGACCACACGCCCGAGTTCTTCTGGGACGGCCGCCAGTTCGTCGCCGCCGATGCCCTTGCCCCCGGGCATTGGAACGTCTGGGTCAACGCCCATGCCGACGATGGCACGCTCTTCGAGCAGCGACTGGAATTTTTCGTCAAGGACTGAGCCAATGACCGCCGCCCTGCGCCCGCAGGCTTCAGCCTGCCCCGCCTGTGTCGCCGCCCCCGCCGCCGAGGCGCTGGCCGAACGCGCGGGCGCAACCGAGGCCAAGCTGGCGCTCTCGCTGCCCACCATCCATTGCGCCGCCTGCATGACGGCGGTGGAAAGCGCGCTCGAAGCCGCGCCGGGCGTACACAGCGCGCGGGTCAACCTCAGCCAGAAACGCGTGCGCATCGAGGCCGCGCCCGAGATCACCGCCGCAGATCTGATCCCCGTGGTCGAGGCGGCAGGATACGAGGCGCATGAGCTTGACGCTGGCACATTGGCCGCCACCGCCACCGACAAGGCCGGGCGCGATTTGCTGATGCGCCTCGCCGTGGCGGGCTTTGCCGCGATGAACGTCATGCTGCTGTCGATCGCCGTCTGGTCCGGCGCCGAAGGGCCGACGCGCGATCTCTTCCACTGGGTCTCGGCGGCCATCGTGCTGCCGACCATCGCCTTCTCGGCGCAGCCCTTCTTCCGCAACGCCTGGACCGCGCTGCGCGCCGGGCATCTCAATATGGACGTGCCGATCTCGCTGGCGATCCTGCTGGCCATCGCCACCTCGCTCTGGGAGACCATGCTGTCGGGCGAGCACGCCTATTTCGACGCCGCCATCGCGCTGACCTTCTTCCTGCTCACCGGGCGCTATCTCGACCACCGCACCCGCGCCATCGCCCGCTCCGCCGCCGAGGAGCTTTCGGCGCTCGAAGTGCCGCGCGCCTGGCGCGTGACCGAGACCGGCGAAGACCAGGTCGCCGCCAGCGAGCTGCGCGTCGGCGATCTGATCCGCGTGCGGCCCGGCGGCCGGATGCCGGTGGATGGCGAGATCACCGAAGGCACCTCCGAGCTGGACCGCGCGCTGCTCACCGGCGAGACGCGCCCGGTCTACGCCGAGCCGGGCAGGCAGGTCAGCGCTGGCGAGATCAACCTCACCGGTCCGCTGGTGATCCGCGCCAGCGCCGTCGGGCGCGACACCTCGCTGCACCGCATGGCCGATCTCGTGGCCGTGGCGGAATCGGGCCGCGAGAATTACACCCCGCTCGCCGACAAGGCCGCCAAGCTCTACGCGCCGGGGGTGCATATCCTCTCGGCCCTGGCCTTCCTCGGCTGGCTCGCGTGGTCCGGCGATCTGCGCGTGGCGCTCAACATCGCCGCGGCGGTGCTAATCATCACCTGCCCCTGCGCGCTCGGCCTCGCGGTGCCCGCGGTCACCACCGCCGCCTCGGGACGGCTGTTCAAACGCGGCCTGTTGATCAAGGACAGCACCGCGCTGGAGCGTCTGGCGGATGTGGACACGGTGGTTTTCGACAAGACCGGCACGCTGACCAGCGGCACGCCGACGCTGACCAACCTTGATGCCTTCACCCGCCACGACCTCTCGCTCGCCCTCGCCCTCGCCGAAGGCTCGAACCACCCGCTCTCCGCCGCGCTGACCCACGCCCTGCGCGCCGCTGGCATTCCCGCCGCCGAGGTCACCGGCATCACCGAGGTTCCCGGCTACGGCACGCAAGGCATGTGGCAGGGCCGCGAGATCCGCCTCGGCCGCGCCGCCTGGACCGGCGGCGGCCAGAGCGCCATGACCGCCAGCTGGCTGCGCGTCGGCGATGCCCCGGCGCAGGCGTTCACCTTCGAGGACAGCCTGCGCGCCGGCGCCGAAGAGGCGGTGCACACGCTGAAGGAGGCGGGCAAGGAGGTGATCCTGATCTCCGGCGATGGCACTGCGGCGGTCGAAGCGCTGGCCCGCCGGCTCGGCATCCCTCAGTGGGTTGCCGAGGCATTGCCGCAGGACAAGGCCGCGCGGATCAAGGCGCTCTCCGAGCAGGGCGCGCATGTGCTGATGGTCGGCGACGGGCTCAACGACACGGCGGCGCTTGCCGGCGCGCATGTCTCGATCTCACCTGCCTCGGCGCTCGATGCGGCGCGGGTCGCCTCGGACATCGTGCTGCTGGGCGCCTCGCTCGCGCCGATCCCCGGCGCGCTGGAAGTGGCAGGCAAGGCGACGCGCCGCATCCGCCAGAACTTCGCCATCGCCACATGGTACAATGTGATTGCCGTGCCGCTGGCCATCGCCGGGCTCTGTTCGCCGCTGATCGCGGCGCTGGCGATGTCGGCCTCTTCGATCACCGTGTCGCTGAACGCGCTGAGACTGAAAGCATCTCGATGAATATCCTCGCCTATCTGATCCCGATCTCGCTGATCCTCGGCGGCCTCGGCCTCGCCTTCTTCGTCTTCACCGTGAAGACCCGTCAGTACGACGACCCCGAAGGCGACGCGCAGCGCATCCTCTCGGGCAAATATGACGATCGCCCGAAACAGGACTGACCGCGCGCGTCGCGAATGGAAGAGAGACCCGACGAAAGTAGGCCCTGACGGGCCTGCCTCCGGCGGGCGTATTTGGAAAGAGAAGAAGAGCAGCACCCGCGCCCTTCTTCTCTTTTCAAATACGCCCGGGGGTGAGGCGCGCAGCGCCGAGGGGGCAGAGCCCCCTCACCCGCAGCCTGTCAGCCGCGCACGCTTTCATGCAGCAGGCCAGCCGGGCCGCCGGTGCCAAGATCGCCATAAGCGCGCATCTCGTTGCGGGTGAGCTGCCAGTCGGCATTGGCGTCAAAGGCCATGATCGCATCAAACGCGCCATCGCCGAAGGCCGCGACGATCTCCGAGCGGGTGAGCACACCGTTGCGGTCCAGATCCATCTGGCTGAAATAGAGCGCGCCCTCGGGATCGCGGTTTTCCGGCAGCACGTCCTCATAAACCTCATAGTCCCCGGCGAAGGCCGGTGCAGCGAGGCTGAGCAAAAGCGCGGGGGCGGTCAGGGCGGAAAGAAGTTTCATCGGCTGTCTCCATAAGCATGTGACATGCGGGGGCAAAGGACTTGAGACTCAAACACCTTGGAGCTTAGCACGGTTCCGCCTCAGCCGTGCAGCATCATGTCCGCCGCCTTCTCGGCGATCATGATGGTCGGCGAGTTGGTGTTGCCCGAGACGATCCGCGGCATCACGCTGGCATCCACCACCCGCAGGTTCGAAAGCCCCCGGAAGCGCAAATCCGCGTCGAGCGGCGCGCTCTCTTCGGTGCCCATGCGCACAGTACCCACCGGGTGGAAGATGGTGGTGCCCACCTCGCCCGCCGCGCGCTGCAACTCCTCCTCGGTCTGGAACTGCGCCCCCGGCTTCAACTCCTCGGGCCGGTAGCGCGCCATGGCCTGCTGCGCCATGATCCGGCGCACCTGCCGGATGGCATCTGCCGCAACCCGCCGGTCGCCTTCGGTCGACAGGTAGTTGGGCGCGATCACCGGCGCCTCGCGCGCATCGTTTGATGCCAGCCGCACCGTGCCGCGGCTTTCGGGGCGCAGGTTGCACACGCTCGCGGTCATTGCGGGGAAATTATGCAGCGGCTGGCCGAAGGCCTCGAGCGAGAGCGGCTGCACATGGTATTCGAGATCCGCCGATGCCAGCCCCTCCCGCGAGCGCGAAAAGGCGCCAAGCTGCGAGGGCGCCATGGACATCGGACCGCGCCGCCGCAGCACGTAATCGAGCCCGATCTTGCCCTTGCCGAAGAGCGTGCTGGCCAGCGTGTTGAGCGTCTTGGCCCCGGTGAGCCGCCACGCACAGCGCAGTTGCAGATGGTCCTGCAGGTTGCCGCCCACCTCGGGCGCGTCCAGCGCCACGTCGATGCCATGCTGCCGCAGATGCTCCGCCGGACCCACCCCCGAGACCTGCAGCAGATGCGGCGAGTTCACCGCGCCCGCCGAGAGGATCACCTCGCCTTCGGGACGCACCTGATGGATCTGCCCGCCCCGCTCGTATTCGACGCCCACCACGCGCCGCTCCTCGATCAGCAGCCGCGTCACATGGGCGTTCGTCTCGACCTTCAGCCGGTCGCTCCGGGTGGTGCGCAGAAACGCCTTGGCGGTGTTCATCCGCCAGCCGTTGCGCTGGTTCACCCGGAAATAGCTGACGCCCTCGTTGTCACCGGTGTTGAAATCATCGACCCTTGGGATGCCCTCGGCCTCGGCGGCTTTGATCCAATCGTCAAGGATGTCCCAGTGCAGGCGCTGGTTTTCCACGCGCCACTCGCCGCCCGCGCCATGCGCCGCACTTTCGCCCTCGACGTAATCCTCGGACTTGCGGAAATAGGGCAGAACGTCGTCCCAGCCCCAGCCCTGCAGGCCCATCTGACGCCAGCCATCGTAATCCGCCGCCTGCCCGCGCAGATAGAGCATGCCGTTGATCGATGAGCAGCCGCCCAGCACCTTGCCGCGCGGGTAGAGCAGCGAGCGCCCGTTGAGCCCCTTCTCCTCGGCGGTGCGGTAGCACCAGTCGGTGCGCGGGTTGCCGATGCAGTAGAGATACCCCATCGGGATATGGATCCAGTGGTAGGTATCGCGCCCGCCCGCCTCGAGCAGCAGCACGCGGCGCCCACCCTCGGCCAGCCGTTTGGCCAGCACGCATCCGGCGCTACCTGCCCCGACAATCACATGATCGAACGCCATTTTCCCCTCCGCGACGGTCCCGCCTTCGGGCCTCCCTGCCCGCCTGAATTTATGTCAGGCGGTGCGGAGCCGGGCAAGCGACATAGGGGCGCAGGCTATAGGATCGCAGGCTAATGGGCCGCGCGGCGCGGCACAGGCCCTCGCGGCGCGGGAAAGACCCGCGCGGGATCACACCGGCAGCGCGGTGGTCTTGAACACGGTGCGCAGGGCAAAGCTCGACTGCATCTGCGCCACCCCCGGCAGCCGCGTCAGATACTGGCGATGGATGCGGGCGAAATCCTCGGTGTCCTCGGCCACCACCTTCAGGATGTAATCCGCCGTGCCCGCCATCAGGTGACATTCCAGCACCGCAGGCACCCGCGCCACCGCCTTCTCGAAGGCCTCCAGCACCTCGTCGGCCTGCGCGCTGAGCCGGATCTCGACAAACACCGTGCTCGCCAGCCCCATCTTGCGGGCGTTGAGCAGCGCTACGTAATCCTTCACATAGCCCTCGGCCTCCAGCCGCTGCACCCGCCGATGGCAGGCCGAGGCCGAAAGGTTCACCTTCTCCGACAGTTCCGCGTTGGACATGCGCCCCTGCTTTTGCAGCGCGCGCAGGATACGGCGGTCGGTGTCGTCGAGGGTCATGCTCAGGTCTTTCGAAAAAATCGGGCTTGGGTCGAAGATTCTCCCCCCAATAGCGATTTGGTCGCGGCAAATCAGCAAGGAAATTGCACGGCCAGAGGCGCATCCTCAGGGCAGGATAACGCGCCCGAAGGGGCCGGAAGGAGGAGCTAGCATGAAAATCGGTTGCCCGACAGAGATCAAACCGCAGGAATTCCGCGTCGGCCTGACACCCAATGCCGCGCGTGAGGCGGCGGCGCATGGCCATGAGGTGATCGTGCAGCAGGGCGCCGGGCTCGGCGCAGGCTTCACCGACGAGGATTACACCGCCGCCGGTGCCCGCATCGCCGCCACCGCCGAGGAAATCTGGGCCGAGGCCGAGATGATCGTGAAGGTGAAAGAGCCGCAAGCGGTCGAGCGCAAGCAACTGGGGCGCGGCCAGCTGCTCTTCACCTATCTGCACCTCGCCCCCGATCCCGAGCAGACGCAGGATCTGCTGGCCTCCGGCGCCACCTGCATCGCCTATGAGACGGTGACCGACGCGCGCGGCGGGCTGCCGCTGCTGGCGCCCATGTCCGAGGTGGCGGGACGTCTCGCGCCGCAGATGGGCGCATGGTCGCTGCAGAAGGCCAACGGTGGCCGCGGCGTGCTGATGGGCGGCGTGCCCGGCGTCGGCCCGGCCAATGTGCTGGTTCTGGGCGGCGGCGTCGTCGGCACCCATGCGGCGCGCATCGCCGCGGGCATGGGCGCGGATGTGACCGTGCTCGACCGCTCGCTGCCGCGCCTGCGCCAGCTCGACGAGACCTTCGGCGGCACCTTCAAGAACCGCTACTCGACCGAAGGCGCCGTGGCCGAACTGCTGACCGAGGCCGACATGGTGATCGGCGCGGTGCTGATCCCCGGCGCCGAAGCGCCGAAACTGGTGAGCCGCGCGCAGCTGTCGACTATGAAACCCGGCGCGGTGCTGGTGGATGTGGCCATCGACCAGGGCGGCTGCTTCGAGACCTCCAAGGCGACCACCCATCAGGACCCGGTCTATACCGTCGACGGCATCCAGCATTACTGCGTCGCCAATATGCCCGGCGCGGTGCCGCGCAGCTCGACGCTGGCGCTCGGCAATGCCACGCTGCCCTTCATGCTGGCGCTGGCGGGCAAGGGCTGGCGCGTGGCCTGCGCCGAGGACCCGCATCTCGGCAACGGGCTCAACGTGCATGACGGTCAGATCACCAATGCCGCCGTCGCCCGCGCGCTGAACCTGCCGCTGCAAAGCACCGAAAAGGCCATCGCCGCCTGATCACGCCATAGGACAAAGCAAGGGCGGGCCACATCACGGCGCCCGCCCTTCTTCTCTTTGATAATACGCCCATGGAAAAAGGCCTAGGAAGACAGGCAGCAGGGGGCAGCGCCCCCTCACGCCCCGCTCTCAGAGCACCACGATCCCCGAGTGCTTGGCCTTATGCTCCGGCTCCACGTGGATGGTGACACGGCAGCCCTCGATGGCGTCCTGCAGCGCGTGTTCGATCCTGTCGCAGATGTCATGCGCCGCGACCACGCTCATCTCGCCCGGCACCACCAGATGGAACTCCAGAAACACCGCCTGCCCCGCCCGGCGCGAGCGCAGGTCATGCGCCTCGACCGCGCCCTCGGCATTGGCCGAGATGATCGTGCGCATCTCCGACAGGTCTTCTTCGGGCACCGCCTCATCCATCAGCCCGCCGACCGAGGAGCGGATCACCTGCCAGCCCGACCACAGGATGTTGACCGCCACCAGCGCCGCCAGCAGCGCGTCGAGCCAGAGCCAGCCGGTGAGCACCGCCGCGCCCACGCCAATCGCCACGCCCGCCGAGGAGAAGACATCGGTCAGCAGATGCTTGCCATCGGCGACCAGCGCGGGCGACTTCAGCTTGCGCCCCTCGCGCAGCAGCACCCAGCACCAGACCGCGTTGAGCACCCCTGCCGACAGGTTGATGATGAGCCCCAGCCCCACCTGCTCGATCGGCGCGGGGTCTTGCCACGCGCCCCAGGCCTCGCGCAGGATCAGCACCGCCGCGACAACGATCAGCACGCCTTCCAGCACGGCGCTGAAATACTCGGCCTTATGGTGACCGAAAGGATGATCCGCATCGGGCGGCTGCGACGAGATATGCACCGCCATCAGCGCCGCCAGCGCAGTGGCCACGTTCACGATGCTCTCCAGCGCGTCCGAGAGCAGCGCCACCGAGCCGGTCAGCCACCAGGCAAGCGTCTTGATCGCCAGAACGAGAATGCCGACGAATACGCTGCCAATGGCGATTTTCACGCTGCGGTTCATGACGAGTCTCCGGGGGATGGGTCCGGGCGATGTACAAAGCCGCTCAAAGGGCCGCAACCCGCTTATGGCGCGTGGCAGCCGGATGCATGCTGCTATGCGTCCGGCGCCGTGGCGGGCGCCCTCAGCCTCGGGCGACTTCAGGGTCACTTCTTCAGCGCGTCGCGGATCTCGATGAGGATATCAAGCTCCGAAGGACCGGTCTTCACCTCGGGTGCAACCTCGTCGGGCTTTTCGGCCGCCGATTTGATGCGGTTCACCATCTTCACCAGCATGAAGACCACGAAGGCGATGATGAAGAAGTTGATCACCGCCATCAGGAAGCTGCCGAAAGCAAAGACCGGCGCCCCGGCCTCCTGCGCCGCCGACAGCGAGGCATACTCGCCACCGTCCAGCGCGTAGAACCAGCCCGAGAAGTCGATGCCGCCGGTAAAGAGGGCGATGATCGGGTTGAAAATGTCGCCCACCAGCGATTTGACGATCGCGGTGAAAGCGGCGCCGATAATGATGCCAACCGCCATGTCCATGACGTTGCCCTTGGCGATAAAATCCTTGAATTCCTGAATCATGTCTCGTGTCCCTCTGGCCCGCCAATCGCGGGTTCCTGTTCGTTACCGGTGCCAGAGGTTGCATAGATGGCGCGATGACGCCACGGAAAATGCGCCGCGTCCACGGGACGGCGCACACCAATGCGCGCCCTGCCCTTCTTCTCTTCAAAAATACGCCGGGGGTGAGCCGCGCAGCGGCGAGGGGGCAGCGCCCCCTCCCCTTTATATCACGCCGCGAATTACCCCGGCAGCGCGCCGGTCAGCACATAGCGCAGGATCGACACCACCTCGCCCGGCGCACGCGCCACTGCCAGCGCCGCGGCATCAACCTCCTTCAGCGCGTGGTCATGCTCGGGCTGCTGCAGGATAATCAGCGACTTGCCCAGCGCGGCGGCGTAGCCCGCATCGAAAGCGGCATTCCACTGTTTGTATTTCTCGCCAAAGCGCACGACCACCACATCGGCGTCGGCGATGGCCTTGCGGGTGCGGATCGCGTTCACCTGCGCGCCCTTGCGGTCGTGCCAGAACTTGCTCTCCTCGCTGCCGAGGATCGCCACGCCGCAATCGTCGCTCGCCGCGTGATCGGTGACGGGGGCGCTGAAGGTCACGTCCAGCCCCTGCGCGCTTTCGATGATCTGCTCGCGCCAGTCGGTGTGAATTTCTCCCGAGAGATAGACGTTGAGGCCCATGCCGTTTTCCTTCCGTGTGCGTCCTTGCCGCGCAACCTATGCACTGCAGGGCATATGACAACCGCAAAGGACCGGCTGCAGATCTCAGAACTCGTGCCGGTAAGAGACCCCGAGCTTCTGCTCCTCGCCGAAATCATTGTCGATGTAAGATCCGAAGAGCGCCACCGTGTCGTTCTCGCCAAGGTGATACGACAGCCCCGCGCCCAGCGAGATACCCTGAAAATCATCCGATCCGCGGGTGTAGATGCCGCCCGAGAGGAACGTGAGCCGCTCGTTGAACGGGCGGATCCCGAAGAGGCCCACGTAGCCGCTGTTGTTGCTGACGTCGACGTTGAACGTCTCTTGCAACTCGACGCTGGTCACCGCCACTTCCCCCTCGCTGTAGGTGTAGCCGAAGGGCGAGAACAGCTGCCACTTTCCGGTCTTGAGCCCCATGGCGGTCAGCGGCACGAAGCCACCCAGCGAATAGCGTGTCTGCACCGAGCCATTGTCGAACTCATTCTCCGACGCCGAGAAGGTCAGAATGGCGAAGGAAAAGAGATAGGAGGCACCGATCGACCATTGCCCGCTCTCCGACACCCGCGCGTTCAGCTTGGTCACCGGCCCGAAGGCCAGCGAGCCTGAGATCGACAGCTCATCAGAATAAGAGACCCCGGCCTTGGTGGCGATCTTCGTGGGGTCTTCGGGGTTCTTTTCCTGCTGCGCCAGCGCGGGCGCTGCGAGGCTGAGCGAAAGCAGGCAGGCACAAAGCCCCGCGCGATATCGGCTGGTTGGAAAATCCAAGGCGCTGTCCTTTTGAAATATGTTCAAAAATACCGCGCCAGCCCGCTGCAGACGTTGAAAAGGCCGTGACGCTCAACCCCATAGTATACGCGCGAATTTTTGCGGCAAGCACCAGTTTTAGGAGAGTAGCCCACCGCGCGCGCCACCGCTTACAGGCCGGATGGAGGCCGGTTGCAGGCCGGAGAGACAAAAGAAAACCGGCCGACGCAGAAGCGCCGACCGGTCGGTCTTTGTCAGGTGAGGCTTCGGATCAGCCGTCGATGCGGATCTTGGCGTTGGTGGGATCGTAGGGGCTGTCTTCGGTCACCTCGGCGTCCCAAAGCTTGCCCTGCATTTTCACCTTGAGCTTGGTGCCCGCAACCGCCTGCTCGGGCTTCACATAGCCCATGCCGATCGACTTGCCGAAGGCCACCGAATAGCCGCCCGAGGTCAGACGCCCGACGCGGGTCTCGCCGTCGAACAGCGCCTCGCGGCCCCACGGATCGGCGTCTTCCGGCCCGTCGATCAGGACGGTGACGCATTTCGAGCGCACGCCCGTCGCTTCCATCGCGGCCTTGCCGGCGAAGTCTTTCGACAGGTCGATGAAGCGCGGCAGGTCCGCCTCCATCGGGGTGGCGTCGCGGCCAAGCTCATGGCCATAGGCGCGGTAGCTCTTCTCCTGACGCAGCCAGTTCTGCGCGCGGGTGCCGACCGGCTTCAGCCCGTGCTTCTCGCCTGCGGCCATCAGCTGATCCCACAGGTAGAGGCCCATCTCCACCGGCACGTGCAGCTCCCAGCCAAGCTCGCCGGTATAGGCGACGCGGATGGCGCGGACCGGGCACATGCCCAGCTCGATATTGCGCATCGACAGCCACGGGAAGCGCTTGTTGCTGAGCACGGTTTCCGGCTCGGCATCGCGCACCAGCTCGTTCAGCAGATCGCGCGACTTGGGGCCTGCGACGGCATAGACCGCCCATTGCGTGGTCACGTCCTGAATGTGGAAGTAGCCCTGATCGAAGCCGAAGTCCTCGGCAGCCTTGAGCAGAAAATCCTCATCATAGGCGTGCAGCGCACCGGCGCTGACGAGGTAGTACTCATCCTCGGCCAGACGCACGATGGTGTATTCGGTGCGGGTCGTGCCCTTGACCGACAGCGCGTAGGTCAGGTTGATCCGCCCCACCTTGGGCAGCTTGTTGCAGGTCAGGTGATCGAGGAAGGCGGTGGCGCCGGGGCCCTTGACCACATGCTTGGCAAAGGCGCTGGCGTCGATGATGCCGACACCTTCGCGGATCGCCTTGGCCTCTTCCATGGCGTATTGCCACCAGCCGCCGCGACGGAAGCTGCGGGCGTCATGGTCGAAATTGTCATCGGCGTCGAGCGGACCGTAGTAGTTCGGACGCTCCCAGCCGTTGACGCAGCCGAACTGCGCGCCAAGCGCCTTCTGCCGCTCGTAGGCGGGGGCGGTGCGCAGCGGACGGGCGCGCGGACGCTCTTCGTCGGGGTGGTGCAGGATGTAGACGTGCTCGTAGGCTTCCTCGTTCTTGGCCACGGCGTAGTCGGTCGTCATCCAGTCCTGACCGTAGCGCTTGGGATCGAGGCTGCCCATGTCGATCTCGGCCTCGCCCTCGGTCATCAGCTGCGCAAGGTAATAGCCCGCGCCGCCCGCGGCGGTGATGCCGAACGAGAAACCCTCGGCCAGCCACATGTTGCGCAGGCCGGGTGCCGGGCCGATCAGCGGGTTGCCGTCGGGCGTATAGCAGATCGGGCCGTTGAAATCGTCCTTCAGGCCCACCGTCTCGGAGGTCGGGATGCGGTGGATCATGCTCATGTACTCTTCCTCGATCCGCTCGAGATCGAGCGGGAAGAGGTCGGCACGGAAGCTGTCGGGAACGCCGTATTTGAAGCAGGCCGGGGCGCCAAGCTCATAGGGGCCGAGGATCCAGCCGCCGCGCTCTTCGCGCACGTACCATTTGGCGTCGGCATCGCGCAGCACCGGGTGCTCGGGGTTGCCCGCCTTGCGGTATTCGACCAGCGCCGGATCGGGCTCGGTGACGATGAACTGGTGCTCGACCGGAATCGCGGGGGTCTTGATGCCCAGCAGCTTGGCAGTGCGCTGCGCGTGGTTGCCGGTGGCGGTCACCACATGCTCGGCCTTGATCACCACGGTCTCGTCGGTGGAGATGAGGTTACCCCCCTTCTCGGCGGTCTTGGTGACGGTCACCTCCCAGTGATCGCCCTTCCACTCGTAGCCGTCGACCTGCCACTTGCGTTCGATCATCACGCCGCGCTGACGCGCGCCCTTGGCCATCGCCATGGTGACGTCTGCGGGGTTAATGTAACCGTCGGTCGGGTGATAGAGCGCGCCCAGCAGGTCGTCGGTGTTGACCAGCGGCCAGCGCTCCTTGATCTGCGCGGGGGTCATGAACTCATAGGGCACGCCGCAGGTGTCCGCGGTGGTCGCATAGAGCTCGTATTCGTCCATCCGCGCCTGCGTCTGGGCCATGCGCAGGTTGCCGACCACCGAGAAACCGGCGTTCAGCCCGGTCTCTTCCTCGAGCGTCTTGTAGAACTTGATCGAGTAGTCGTGGATATGCGTGGTGGCATAGCTCATGTTGAAATAGGGCAGCAGGCCAGCGGCGTGCCACGTCGAGCCCGAGGTCAGCTCGTCGCGTTCGAGCAGCATCACGTCGGACCAGCCCGCCTTGGCGAGATGGTAGGCAATCGAGGTTCCGACGGCACCGCCGCCAACCACCAGGGCTTTCACGTCTGTCTTCATTTATCCGCATCTCCCGCAGGCATTTGCCGGATCCATAGCGGGCGATGCTGCAGCGCCGAAGGATCGCCCCGACTTTCCATGGTTGGAAAGCGACATGCGGTGCGAAGGGGGCGCTGCCCCCTCGGCGCGGCGCGCCTCACCCCCGGGATATTTTCGCCAAGAGGAAGGGAACTTTCCCGTCATCTCCTTAGTTTGGGGGCTGTTACCGCCTTTGCCGGCAGCCCGGAGCGATGTTTTCAAACCGCCCGATTCCCGGGCAGCCGCCCTGCACACGCGATTTCACGCGCATTTGCGTAAGGGGGGGGCTTTTTTGCTCGCCCGTCCGGCCTTATAAGACCCCGGCCTTCGCTCGCTGGGAGTCGAGGGCCAAAATGCGTATTTCTGGGGCGGGACTACTTAATGTTTGGACTGGACAGACTCATGGGCGCCTTCTCGGCGGACATGGCCATCGACCTCGGCACGGCGAACACGCTGGTCTACGTGAAAGGTCGCGGGATCATTCTGTCCGAGCCGTCGGTTGTGGCCTATCACGTCAAGGACGGCGTCAAGAAGGTGCTGGCCGTTGGCGAGGATGCAAAGCTGATGCTGGGGCGCACCCCCGGCTCGATCGAAGCGATCCGGCCGATGCGCGAAGGCGTCATCGCGGACTTCGACACAGCGGAAGAGATGATCAAGCATTTCATCCGCAAGGTGCACAAGCGCTCGACCTTCTCGAAGCCGAAGATCATCGTCTGCGTGCCGCATGGCGCCACGCCGGTGGAAAAGCGGGCGATCCGTCAGTCGGTGCTGAGCGCCGGTGCGCGCAAGGCCGGGCTGATTGCCGAGCCGATCGCCGCGGCCATCGGTGCGGGCATGCCGATCACCGATCCGACCGGCAACATGGTCGTCGACATCGGCGGCGGCACCACCGAGGTGGCGGTTCTGTCGCTGGGCGACATCGTCTATGCGCGCTCGATCCGCGTCGGCGGCGACCGTATGGACGAGGCCATCGTCAACTATCTGCGCCGTCAGCAGAACCTTCTGGTGGGCGAAGCCACCGCCGAGCGGATCAAGACCTCGATCGGCACCGCGCGCATGCCCGACGACGGGCGTGGCAGCTCGATGCAGATCCGTGGTCGCGACCTGCTGAACGGCGTGCCGAAGGAAACCGAGATCAGCCAGGCCCAGGTGGCCGAGGCGCTGGCCGAGCCGGTGCAGGCGATCTGCGAAGCGGTGATGTCGGCGCTTGAGGCGACCCCGCCGGATCTGGCGGCGGATATCGTCGACCGCGGCGTCATGCTCACCGGCGGCGGCGCGCTGCTGGGTGATCTCGATCTGGCGCTGCGCGAGCAGACCGGCCTTGCCGTGTCCATCGCCGAAGAGAGCCTGAACTGCGTGGCACTCGGCACCGGCAAGGCGCTCGAGTACGAAAAGCAGCTGCAGCACGCGATCGATTACGACAGCTGATCCCTTTGCGGACGGCTGCGACTGCGGCAGAAATATTGGAGGGCGCGCGGCACGGCTATGCGCCCTCCTCCGCAGCCTGTAGGACACAGGCTCCGAAGGCGGCTCCAAGGCACGCTCCGGCGTGAAGAACATGGCGAAGAACGGCAGCAATGGCGAAGACTATTCCGGCCCGCTGAAGCGCCTGCTTCTGGCGGTTCTGATCCTGTGCCTTGCGGGGCTGTTCATCCTGTGGCGGATCGACAGCCCGCGGGTCGAACGTTTTCGCGCGCAGGTGATCGACACGGTGATGCCGGGCTTCGACTGGGCGATGGCGCCGGTGACCGGCGCGGTGAAGATCCTCCGCGACTTCCAATCCTACCAGCGCATCCACGAGCAAAATCAGGAACTTCGGCGCGAATTGCGCCAGATGACCGCGTGGAAAGAGGCGGCGCTGCAGCTCGAGCAGCAGAACGCCAAGCTGCGCGACCTGAACAACGTCCAGCTTGATCCCCGTCTGACCTATATCACAGGCGTTGTGCTGGCCGACAGCGGCTCGCCGTTCCGGCAGTCGGTGCTGATCAACGTGGGCTCGCGCGATGGCATCGTCGATGGCTGGGCCACGATGGACGGCATCGGGCTTGTCGGGCGCATCTCGGGCGTCGGCAATAACACCGCGCGGGTGATCCTGCTCACCGACGCCACCAGCCGCATCCCGGCGACGATCCAGCCTTCGGGTCAACGCGCCATGGTGGTCGGCGACAACAGCGCCAACCCGCCGATCGACTTTCTCGAGAACCCCGATCTGGTGAAGCCCGGCGACCGTATCGTCACCTCGGGTGACGGCGAGGTCTTTCCGCCGGGCATCCTGATCGGTCAGGTGGCGCAGGATCCGGGCGGACGTCTGCGGGTCCGGCTCGCCGCCGACTACGAGCGGCTGGAGTTCCTGCGGGTGCTGCGCGACCATGGTGCACGCCGGGTGAATGCCCCCTCGGGGCTGATCCTGCCCGAGCATCCACCCGAAAGCCGCGCCCCCGAGGCCGAGACCGATCCCACCGTGCCGCCGCTCAGCGACGCGCAGGAGGACGGGGCGGAGGCCGGAAATGGCTGAAAGCAGCCGCCCGGCCAAGGTCTGGATGATGCGCGCCACCTTCGTGGCACTGGCTTTTGCGCTGATCTTCTACCACCTGCTGCCGCTTGACCTCATGCCCGCAAGCTATGCCGGTCCCGACGTGCTGACCGCCCTGTGCTTTGCATGGGCGCTGCGCCGACCCGACTATGTGCCCGCGCTGCTGGTGGCGGCGGTGATGCTGCTGGCCGATCTTCTGTTCCAGCGCCCGCCCGGCCTCTGGGCGCTGCTGGTGCTGATGGCCACGGAGTTTCTGAAGTCCCGTGACCGCCCGCGCCGCGAAACCACCTTCTTGCAGGAGTGGATCGCCGTGGCGGTGGTGCTTGCGGTCATCACGATCCTGTTCCGGCTGGCGCTGGCCCTCTTGATCGTGCCCGAGGGAACGTCTTTCCTAGCGCTCATGCGATACGCCATGACGGTGATCTGCTATCCTTTGATCGTCCTGCTGTCGCAGGGGCTGTTCGGCGTCCGCCGCATGGCGCCGGGCGATTTCGACCACGCGGGGAGGCCGATGTGAAACGCACCCAGAAGGACAGCGCCGACAGCTGGCGCAGGATTTCGCGCCGCGCGCTGCTACTGGGCGGCGCGCAGCTTGGCTTTGCCGGGATGCTCGGGCTGCGGATGCACCACATGCAGGTCGATCAGGCCGATGAGTTCCGCCTGCTGGCCGAAGAAAACCGGATCAACATCCGCCTGATCCCGCCGAGCCGGGGCCGCATCTTCGACCGCAAGGGAAAGGTCGTCGCCGAGAACACGCCGACCTACCGCATCACCATCGTCCGCGAGGATGCCGGCGACGTCGAGGATGTGATCGCCAAGCTCTCGGCACTGGTCGAGCTGGACGAGGACGAGCTTAACCGCGCGCTGGCCGAGATGCGCCGCTCGGCGCCCTTCCTGCCGATAACCATCGCCGACCGCGTGAGTTGGGAAGCGATCAGCCGCGTCGCGGTCAATGCCCCCGCCCTGCCCGGCGTCACGCCCGAGGTCGGCCTTTCGCGCTTCTATCCGCAGCACGGCAACTTCGCCCATGTGGTCGGCTACGTCGGCCCGGTGTCCGAGCGCGATCTTGCGAAATACGAAGACCCCGAGCCGGTGCTGCGCATCCCACGCTTCCAGATCGGCAAGGTCGGGGTCGAGTCGAAATACGAGGAACAGCTGCGCGGCAAGGCCGGTGCCAAGCGCGTCGAAGTGAACGCCGTGGGCCGCGTCATGCGCGAGCTTGACCGCCGCGAGGGTGACAGCGGCGCCGACATCCAGCTGACCATCGACGCCGATCTGCAGGACTATGTGCAGGCCCGTCTGGGGCATGAATCCGCCTCCTGCGTGGTCATGGACGTGGAAAAGGGCGACCTGCTGGCGATCGCCTCGGCCCCCTCTTACGATCCCAATAAGTTCGTGCGCGGCATCTCGGTGGGCGACTATTCGATCCTGCGCGAGAACGATCACCGCCCGCTGGCGTCGAAAACCGTGCAGGATGCCTATCCGCCCGGCTCGACCTTCAAGATGGTCACCGCGCTGGCGGCGCTCGAGGCTGGCGTGCTCTCGCCCGACGATACGGTCT
The DNA here is from genome assembly GCF_010500775.1 of Salipiger sp. PrR002. NCBI lineage: Bacteria > Pseudomonadati > Pseudomonadota > Alphaproteobacteria > Rhodobacterales > Roseobacteraceae > Salipiger > Salipiger sp. PrR002. The sequence goes on along the minus strand of NZ_JAAGOU010000014.1, from coordinate 5,703 downwards.
GGTGCCCGGGTCACATGGAGGTCGGCTCGCGCCGGTTCCACTGCTGGAAGCGCCGCGGCCACGGCCACCTGAACCTTGAACAGGCGCTGCAGCAAAGCTGCGACGTGTTCTTCTACGACGTGGCGATGAAGGTCGGCATCGACCGTATAGCCGATGTCGGGCGGCGGCTGGGCCTTGGCGCCTCGCCGGATGTGCCCATGTCAGCGGTCACCTCGGGCATCATGCCCGACAAGGACTGGAAGCAGCGCGAGCGCGGCAAGGGCTGGCTGATCGGCGATACGGTCAACGCCTCGATCGGACAGGGTTTCGTGCTGACCTCGCCGCTGCAGCTGGCGATCATGACCGCCCGTATCTCGAGCGGGCGCGAGATCCACCCGCGGCTGGTGAAAACCATCGACGGGGTCGAGACCGAGGTGGTCGGCGGGCAGGATCTCGACATCAACCCCAACCACCTGCGCTGGGTGCGCAAGGGCATGTCGTCGGTGATGAACACCTCCCGCGGCACCGGCTACCGCTCGCGCTCTGTGGCCGAGGGCTACGAGCTCGCGGGCAAGTCGGGCACGGCACAGGTGCGCAACCGCGTGGTCAGCAACGAGGATGTGCCATGGATCGAGCGCGACCACGCGCTCTTCGTGGGCTACGGGCCGGTGAACGCCCCGCGCATCGCGGTCTCGGTGGTTGTGGAGCACGGCGGCGGCGGCTCTTCCGCAGGCGCGCCGATCATGCGCGATGTGGCGCTGCAGGCGCTCTATGGCGGCACGCCGCCGCTCGACGCCTACCCGTCTTCGGACCATGACAAGATCAAGGAACTGCAGGAACGGCTCGACCGCGAGCGCCGGGAACGCGCGGAACAGGTCCGGGGGCGCGCGTGAGCTATCTCGAATATAACGTCAAGACCACGCCCACGGGCTGGCGCAAGATCCTTTACATCAACTGGCCGCTGGTGATCCTGCTGACCGCCGTGGCCTGCGTCGGTTTCCTGATGCTCTACTCGGTGGCGGGCGGACGGCTCGACACATGGGCCGAGCCGCAGATGAAGCGCTTTGGTCTCGGCCTCGCAGCAATGTTCATCGTCGCGATGGTGCCGATCTGGCTCTGGCGCAACCTGTCGGTGCTGGCCTACCTCGGCTCGCTGGCGCTGCTCGTGGCGGTGGAACTTTTCGGCACTGTGGGCATGGGTGCGCAGCGCTGGATCGACATCGGCTTCATGCGGCTGCAGCCCTCCGAGCTGATGAAAATCTCGCTGGTGATGGTGCTGGCGGCCTATTACGACTGGCTGCCGCTGAAGAAGACCTCGCGCCCGCTCTGGGTGTTCTTGCCAATCCTGCTGATCCTCGCACCGACCGGGCTGACGCTGATCCAGCCCGACCTCGGCACCGCGCTGCTGCTGATGATCGGCGGCGGTCTGATCATGTTCCTCGCCGGGGTACATTGGGCCTATTTCGCGGTGGTGATCGCCGCGGGCGTGGGCACGATCTACACGGTCTTTGAATCGCGCGGCACCGACTGGCAGCTGCTCAAGGACTATCAGTTCAAGCGCATCGACACGTTCCTCGATCCTTCGACCGATCCGCTTGGTGCGGGCTATCACATCACGCAGGCCAAGATCGCCATGGGCTCTGGCGGCTGGACCGGGCGCGGCTTCATGCAGGGCACCCAGTCGCGGCTGAACTTCCTGCCCGAAAAGCACACCGACTTTATCTTCAACACGCTGGCCGAAGAGTTCGGCTTTGTCGGGGGGATGTCGCTGCTGACGCTCTACGTGCTGATCCTGCTGTTCTGCATCTTTGCCGCGCTGCGCAACCGCGACCGCTTCTCCTCGCTGCTGACGCTGGGCATCGGGCTGACCTTCTTCCTCTATTTCGCGGTCAACATGTCGATGGTCATGGGCCTCGCGCCGGTGGTTGGCGTGCCGCTGCCGATGGTCAGCTATGGCGGCTCGGCGATGCTGGTGTTGATGATCGCCTTCGGACTGGTACAGAGTGCCTGTATCCATCGGCCTCGCTGAGAACTATCAAGGACTTCCATGACCACCACCATCCTCTTCGCCGCCCCGGAAGACGCCTGGGACGCCTATCGCGCGCCGCTAACCGAGGCGCTGGACGCCACCGGGATCGACTATCGCCTCGCCCGCGACATTCCCGCCGAAGAGGTCGATTACGTGGTCTATGCGCCCTCCTCGGGCCTGACGGACTTCACGCCCTTTCCGCGCCTCAAGGCGGTGCTGAGCCTCTGGGCCGGGGTCGAAAAGATCGTCGGCAACCCCAAGCTCACCGTGCCGCTGGCGCGCATGGTCGATGACGAGGGGCTGACGCAGGGCATGGTGGAATATGTCAGCGGTCATGTGCTGCGCCACCACCTTGGGATGGATGCGCATATCGTGAACCCGGCGCATGCCTGGGTGAACAAGGCGCCGCCGCTGGCGCGCGAGCGTCCCGTCACGGTGCTGGGCCTTGGCATGCTGGGCCGCGCCTGCGCCCGGCAACTGGCGCAGATCGGCTTTCCGGTCACCGGCTGGAGCCGCACCCCGCGCGAGATCGAAGGCCTGCGCTGCCTGTCGGGCTCCGAGGGGCTGAGCGAGGCACTGGCCGGCGCACAGATCGTCGTCACGCTGCTGCCCTTCACCCCGCAGACCGAGAACACGCTGGGGGCCACAGAGCTTGCGCAGCTGGCCGAGGGGGCCTGCATCGTCAACCCCGGCCGCGGCCAGCTGATCGACGACGAGGCCCTGCTGGCGGCGCTGGACAGCGGCCATCTGGGCCACGCCACGCTCGATGTGTTCCGGATCGAGCCGCTGCCGCAGGACCATCCGTTCTGGGATCATCCCAAGGTCACCATTACGCCGCATATCGCCGCCGAGACGCGCGCGGACTCGGCGGCGCGGGTCATTGCCGAGAACGTGCGGCGCGGCGTCACGGGCGAGCCCTTGCTGCATCTTGTGGACCGGGACGCGGGATACTGATAAGGCGCGGCGCATCTGAACTGGAGATGCTGCCGCCATGCCCCTGCCCGAGACCTTTGATCGCTCGCTGAAGATCGCCCCGTCCATCCTGTCCGCCGATTTCGCCAACTTCGGCGCCGAGATCCGCGCCGTCGAGGCGCAGGGCGCCGACTGGATCCATGTCGACGTGATGGACGGGCATTTCGTCCCCAACCTCACCTTCGGCCCGCCGCTGGTCAAAGCGATCCGCCCGCATATCTCGACGGTGATGGATGTGCACCTGATGATCGCGCCGGTGGACCCCTATATCGAAGCCTTCGCCGACGCCGGTGCCGACATCATCACCGCGCATCTCGAAGCGGGCGCACACACCCACCGCACGCTTCAGGCGATCCGCGCCACCGGCGCCAAGGCGGGCCTCGCGCTCAACCCCGGCACGCCTGTCGAGGCTGCCGCGCCGCTGCTTGATCTGTGTGATCTCGTCTGCTTGATGACAGTGAACCCCGGCTTCGGCGGGCAGAAGTTCATTCACAGCCAGGTGGCACAGGTGCGCAAACTGCGCGAAATGATCGGCGATCGCGAGATCCACATCGAGATCGACGGCGGTGTCGATCCCACCACCGCCCCGCTGGTGTTCGAAGCCGGTGCCGACGTGCTCGTCGCAGGCTCTGCCGTGTTCCGCGGCGGCTCGGTCGAGAACCCCGCGCCCTACGGCGAAAACATCCGCGCCATCCGCGCCAGCGTCGGCGCCTGAGCCGTCTTGTGTAAATCCGGATCAAGTTTGCGCCAAATGCCGCTCAAGATCCGGCGGCCCGGCAGCAACAGAGATATGAAGGGCGCCCTTTGAGGCGCCCTTCCCATTGAAAAATAACGAGGAAAGCCGACCTGACACTCGTTCTGCGGTCCTGGAGCGAGCACCCGGGCCGGGTCCAGTGCGTCAAGCGACCGCGACAACAAGCAGATTTCAATGACTGGCCTGAAATTCGCGCAGCCGCCCTCAACATTGCTTCGCTCATTTGGAGCTCCAGGTCGCATCGCACCGGCAGTCTGCGCAGCCTGCTTTGCCAGAGGATATGCGCGGCGCCCTGCACCGCGTCGGCGCCCTGAGAGAGACGCCCCATTGGTGACGAGAAGTCTCACAAAGATAGTGGCTCAGGGCGTGGTGTAGGAAGCCGCGGGCGGAACCTTAGGCGACGCTGGCGGTCACCGTCGATCTTCGGAGAAGGTTTGGGTTGCGACACCTGAACCCTGAGACGGAGATGACGATGACCGACGACAGAATGGCTCTGATCGAGTTGGTTGAGAAGCAGGCCGATTGCGACCTCGTGCGTGAGATGTTGGCCTTTGCCGCCGAGCGCATCATGGAAGCCGAGATCGAGGCGCGGACGGGGGCGGCCAAGGGCGTTCGCTCGCCGGTGCGGGAGGCCCAGCGGAACGGATACCGCGACCGGGACTGGGATACGCGCGCCGGTCGGATCGCGCTGGAGATCCCCAAGCTGCGCAAGGGCAGTTACTTCCCCAGTTTCCTGGAGCCGCGCCGGACGGCAGAGAAGGCGCTCGTCACGGTGATCCAAGAGGCCTACGTCCACGGTATCTCGACGCGCTCTGTCGATGATCTGGTGAAGGCCATGGGTGCAGGCGGGATGTCGAAAAGCCAGGTCAGCCGTCTATGCATGGAGATCGACGAGCGGGTCGACGCCTTCCTGACCCGGCCGCTGGAAGGCGCGTGGCCCTACCTCTGGCTCGATGCGACCTACCTCAAGGTCCGGGAAGGCGGGCGGATCATCAGCAAGGCGGTGATACTCGCGGAGGCGGTCAACGACGATGGCAAGCGCGAAGTGCTGGGCGTCGCAACCGGGCCATCCGAAGCCGAAACCTTCTGGACCGAGTTCCTGCGGTCATTGGCTGATCGTGGCCTGCGGGGGGTGAAACTCGTGATCGCTGACGATCACAAAGGGCTCCGGGCGGCCGCGCGGCGCGTCTTCAATGCCACCCACCAGCGCTGCCGCATTCATTGGATGCGCAATGCCCTGGCACATGCTCCAGCCAAGCAGCGCGCGGCGGTCGCCGCCATGCTGAAGACGATCTTCGCGCAGGAGACCAAGTCTGACGCCGAGGCGCAATGGGAGGTCGTGGCCGAGGCCCTGCGCGAGAAGCAACCCAAGCTCGGGACCCTGATGGATGCCTCGCGCGACGATGTGCTGGCCTACATGTCGTTCCCACGCGAGCACTGGACCCAGATCGCTTCTACCAATCCGCTGGAAAGGGTGAACCGAGAGGTGAAACGGCGCGCCGATGTCATTGGGATCTTCCCCACTGATGCTGCCATCGTCCACCTGGTCGGCGCCCTGATGCTGGAGACCAACGACGAATGGGCCGTGGCGCGCCGACATATGAGCCTTGAAACCCTGGCCCGCGTCACGGACAATCCCACAGTCAGGTTGTGCGCCGTGGCTACCTGAAAGACCCTGACCTCTCAGAAGGTCGGCGCTCCTACACCAGACGCTCGAACACTATCAAAAAATTGGAAAGGTGTCCATCATCGGGCGGAGCCAAGCTGGTAAAACGACACTAAAGAATTGCCTTAACTTCAATATCGAGAAAACCGTTCCCACCGAGGACTTAGAAGCCACCGTTATTGCCCTGCCCACGGCACCGGTAAAGTTTGTTGCAATTCTGGATGGCGACGGAACCAAATATCGAAAGCAACTAGGCTCAGGATGCATTGATTTCGCGGGAACAGCATGATTCACGGCTTTGAA